>JAYNHN010000174.1:0-4170 GCA_038108035.1 Flavobacteriaceae bacterium | reverse complement strand
TAGTAGCACCCACCAGTTGCATCGTTTTGATTATAAACCGTTTGGAGTAAATGGATAATCGTATCGAACTGTTTATTAAAAGTAGGGCAATGATTATAAATAGAACTGTTGTGACCAACAAAATCAAAGAAATTTTTTGAATATTTTCATTCAGAAGGGTTACCAATGGTTGGTCATAAACTACTTCATTAACAAAATCTGCGCTTTCTAATTCTCGTTTGGTTTGAACAAGATTTAAAGTATTAACAAAGGCAGCATTAAAATAAACATCAATGGAATTGAGTAGAGGATTGTAACCCAAAAATTCGATAAAATCCTCACCAATATCTCGTGCATATTGTTCAGCAGCTTCCGCTTTAGGTGTAAAATTCACTTTTCGGGTAGCAGGATCCAGTTGAATCTTTTTTTGAAGCTGGGTGACTTCAATATCTTTAGCACTGTCTTTAAGATATACTGTCATCACAATTTGTTCCTTAAAATGAGAGGAAACATTTTTGATATTGAGAAGAAAGAGACCTAGGACCCCAACAAAGAATAAAACGAAAGTAATGCTTACCACGACAGAAAAGTAACCCGTAAGCAATCTTCTTTTCTGGAAGTTTTCCTGAGCATTTTTAGCCATTGGTTTTGTTTTTGTAAAAATAGAAAAGAAATAACAGATCAAAGGGGCTTTAAAATATTCTTTTTTTGCATTTTAACATTCCATCAATAAACGTACTTTTGTGGCTTTGTGACAAATAATTCAAAAAACAGTGGGATACGACTTTAAAAAAATTGAGAACAAATGGCAACGTTACTGGGCAAAAAATCAAACTTTCAGAGTCGAAAACCAATCTGAGAAGCCTAAGTTCTATGTACTAGACATGTTTCCTTATCCATCGGGAGCCGGACTTCACGTAGGGCATCCTTTAGGGTATATCGCTAGTGATATCTACGCTCGGTTTAAACGGCATAAAGGATTCAACGTTTTGCATCCACAAGGCTACGATTCATTTGGATTACCAGCAGAACAATATGCCATTCAAACCGGTCAGCACCCTGCAAAAACTACCCAGGAAAATATTAGCCGATACCGACAACAATTGGATCTAATGGGATTTTCTTTTGATTGGAGTCGAGAAGTCCGTACCTCAGATCCTAATTTTTACAGGTGGACCCAATCTATTTTTCTTTTACTTTTTGATCATTATTATTGTAATGATGCCAATAAAGCACTGCCCATTCAGTCATTAGTTGATTGTTTTGAAAGAAAAGGGAATAGTTGTGTTAATGCAGTTTGTAGTCCATCCGTGGACACCTTCACAGCAAAGGAATGGGAAATGTTCGATCAAATCAAAAAACAGGAGATTCTACTGGATTATCGTTTGACATACCTTTCGGAGGCTGAGGTTAACTGGTGTGCCGACTTGGGTACTGTTTTGGCAAATGATGAAATCATCAATGGAGTTTCAGAACGCGGAGGGTATCCCGTAACCAAAAAGAAGATGAAGCAATGGAGCATGCGAATTGGGGCGTATGCAGAGCGTTTGCTGAAGGGACTTGATACCTTAGACTGGACAGATTCACTCAAAGAGATGCAACGCAACTGGATTGGAAAATCAGTGGGTGCAAAAGTGTTTTTTCAAATTGAAGGACACGATCAAAAAATTGAGGTTTTTACGACACGTCCCGACACTATTTTCGGAGTTACTTTTATGACCCTAGCTCCCGAATTGGATCTAGTAAAACAAATCACTCACCCAGATCAAAAACAGATTGTTGATACATACATAGATCAAACCCAGAAGCGCACTCAGAGGGAGCGAATGGCAGATGTTAAAAATATTAGTGGAGTTTTTACGGGGGCTTATGTTATTCATCCTTTTTCTCAAGAACGGATTCCGATTTGGATTGGAGATTATGTTTTGGCAGACTACGGCACGGGAGCTGTGATGGCTGTACCCTGTGGGGATCAAAGAGACTATGATTTTGCGAAATATTTTGACATACCGATTAAGAATATTTTTAAAGGAGTTTCAATAGCGGAAGAGGCTTTTACCGATAAATCGAATACTGTACTTACGCATTCAGATTTTCTGAATGATCTTTCTTACCAAAATGCAATGGTAAAAGTTATTGAGTCTCTCGAAGAGAAAGGTTTTGGAAAAGGAACGATAAACTATCGACTGCGTGATGCCATTTTTAGCAGACAGCGTTATTGGGGAGAGCCCATTCCCATGTATTATAAAGATGGAATGCCTCAGCCTTTGGATAATACTGATTTACCATTAGAACTACCCGAAGTTGAAAAGTACCTCCCTACACCTGAGGGAGCTCCTCCCTTGGGGAATGCTACCAAATGGGCTTGGGATACAAGGTCAAAAAAAGTGGTAGCCAATGAACGGATCGACCATCAAACAGTTTTTCCTCTTGAATTAAACACCATGCCGGGATGGGCGGGAAGTTCTTGGTATTTCTACCGCTATATGGATGCTCAAAATTCGGAAGCTCTTGTCAGTAAAGAAGCGGTTAGCTATTGGAAAGAAGTTGATTTGTATTTGGGAGGTAGCGAACATGCAACGGGTCATTTGTTATACTCTCGTTTTTGGCAGAAGTTTTTATTTGATTTGGGGATTCTTCCCGTTGAAGAATACGCTAAGAAATTAATCAATCAAGGGATGATCTTGGGATCTTCTGCCTTTATTTATCGCAAATCGGGTTCTCAAACGTATGTTTCCAGTGATTTGATTTCTGATCCTCATACCTTGGAACCCATTCGGGTTGATGTTAGTTTAGTGAATGCATCGGACGAATTGGATTTAGAAGGATTAAAAAAATGGCAACCTCAATTTAAGAATGCACAATTTGAGTTAAAAGAAATAGTATATAAAGTGAATCGAGAGGTTGAAAAAATGTCAAAGTCTAAATACAATGTCGTTAATCCCGATGAAATTTGTGAACAATACGGTGCCGATACGCTTCGGATGTACGAAATGTTTTTGGGTCCTCTTGAGCAAGCAAAGCCATGGAATACCGCTGGTATTTCAGGGGTTTATAGCTTCTTGAAAAAATATTGGCGTCTGTATTACCAGAACGATCAATGGGTCGTAACAGAGAAAGCACCCAGCAAAAAAGCATTAAAAATTTTACACGAAACCATCAAAAAAGTCACTTATGACATTGAAAATTTCTCATTCAATACATGCGTTAGCTCTTTTATGATTTGTGTAAATGAATTGACTGCAATGGATTGCAACCAAAAAGAGATTTTAATGCCTCTGACCGTTTTACTTTCGCCATTTGCGCCTCATATAACAGAAGAAATCTGGGAACAGTTCGGATATGATCAAAGTATATTAAACGAACCCTATCCGCTAGTCAATGAGGCTTATTTAGTTGAAGATTCAAAAAACTATCCCGTATCCTTTAATGGAAAAATGCGTTTTACACTCTCCCTATCGCTGAGTTTGGATCATCAAGCCATTCAAAGTGCCGTTTTATCTGACAGTCGAACGGCTGAGTATCTTCAAGGGAAAGAACCCAAAAAATGGATTATTGTTCCTAATAAAATTATAAATATTGTCTTTTAATGAGTCCTGTTCAAATTGAAATAATCGGTCTAGTTGCAGCTTTTTTAACCACTGCCGCCTTTGTGCCACAGGTTTTTAAAATCTGGAAACACAAAAAATCAGATGGAGTTTCTCTAAGCATGTATATTTCTATGTTTATAGGCGTGACTCTGTGGTTTGTATATGGGATTTTAATAGACAGTTTTGCGGTAATGATAGCCAATTTAGTTGCGGGACTTCTTCAGCTAATCATTATTTATTTTAAGTTAAAATTACGTTGAATGATTTGCTGTGTATTTTTTTCATTTAATTTTGTAAAAAAATAAAATATGGGATCTTATTATCTGATCATTATCGTCATCTCCCTAGTAAGTATGTGGGTGAGTAATACACTTAAGAGAAAATTTAAGACCTATTCCCAACTGAGTTTACGCAATGGTATGTCGGGTAAAGAAATTGCAGAAAAGATGCTGAATGATCACGGTATCCGTGATGTAAAAATAATGTCAGTTCGAGGCTCATTGACGGATCATTACAACCCACAAAAAAGGACAATCAATCTCAGTGATACCGTCTACAATGAAAGAAACGCAGCCGCTGCTGCCGTAGCGGCTCACGAATG
>JAYNHN010000173.1:0-4197 GCA_038108035.1 Flavobacteriaceae bacterium | reverse complement strand
ACCGGCATCTATTAAGCGCATCAATCAAGCTATTCTCAAGAGCATTCATTAACTTTTTGTAACTTTAACCCAAGCTCAGAGACCAGACTACAGACCTTTAAAAATCATTTAAATTAAAATCATGGGAAAAAAATTAACCCATATTACAAATGAACTGAAGGATTTTATTGAAAATCAAAAAATCTTTTTTGTGGGTACTGCCGCAGAAAAGGGACGGGTAAATATTTCGCCGAAAGGATTGGAATCATTTCGAGTGTTAAATCCCAACAAAGTAGTTTGGCAAAATCTTACAGGTAGTGGAAACGAAACAGCGGCTCATTTGTTTCAAAACGATCGTATGACGATTCTTTTTTGTTCTTTTGATAAAAAACCTCTGATTCTTAGACTTTACGGTAAGTCTAAAAGTTTCCATGAAAGAGATCTGGAATTCCATCAGTATCAAAAATTATTCCCTGAAAACGTGGGATCTCGTCAATTCATAGAAATGGAAGTGGATTTAGTGCAAACATCCTGCGGATTTGGTGTCCCCCTATTAGAATTTAAAGAAACAAGAAATACACTCAACGATTGGGCTAATCAGATGGGGGAGTCCAAAATTAAGGACTATTGGAAAAATAAAAACACCCAAAGTATAGATGGATTTGAAACCTATATTCTGGAGGGATAGAAATTTTTAACAACCCTTATTGTTGAATGAATTGGATTCAATCCTTTAAAATCAGTTTTGGTTTTCAGCTTTTTTTTTTGTAATTTTAAATAATAGTTTACCCAAATATGGAACCTTAATGACCAATAACTTACAGTAATTTCCTTTTTTTTAAATTCAAATATCCTTATTTCGGCATTTGGCTATTATTTAATCTGGGATAGCACTCTTCAGGGATGGACACTGAGGTCAATAATCTGTAGTTTTTTAAAAAAAGACCGTAAGCTAGTACAATAGATCAAAAGCATACTAAAATGAAACAACTGGGAGTTTGGATCGATAAAAACGAAGCAAAAATCATTTCTCTTAAAAATGGTACGCAACAGATCGTGACAATACCTAGTAATATAGAGGACTATCATGTAACGGGAGGGAGTGGAACTCGATTGAAAGGAGGTCCCCAGGATGTAGTTCAGGATCGTAAATATTTAGAACGTGAAAAGCATCAAATTAAAATGTTTTTTGATGAAATAATTCCCAAACTAATGAGTTCCGATTCAATAGTATTATTTGGCCCCGCTCAGATGGCGCAAAAATTGTATAAAAAAATTTCCGAAACCCATTCCAAATTATACCATAGAATTCAAAGCGTTGAAAAAGCCGATAGTATGACCGAGAAACAACAAATAGCTTGGGTCAAATCCTATTATAAAATAAAAAGCAAGTAGTTATGGAAACCTCAGTTCTTATTTCAAAAATTTTGTCAATCATTTACCTTTCGTTTTTTACTGGAGTGCTGTTAAGTAGATCCTACTACAGGGATGTACTATCCAAATGGGTGGACGATCCCACTGGGAGGATTTTGGGAGGAACGATGGCGATTCTACTCGGTTGTATTATCATTGAGATTCACAATTACTGGGGTGTTCAGTGGACGGTAGCGGTCACCCTTTTTGGATGGTTGTCTCTTTTTAAGGGAATCGCTTTAATTGTATTTCCCCAGGCCTTCAATACCTATAAAATTACCATTTTAAAAGCAGAGAACCTTAGATACTTTTTGGTGTTGGCACTAATTTTAGGCTTGTTTTTTGGGTACTTTGGTTTTTTTTATTAGAATAAATGTGTATACCAATTATAAAAAAAAATGAAACACCTACATCCATTGCCCATTTTGTTGTTTGCCAAGATCCAAGCGGTTTTGGGTTTGGCACTCGGACTTGTTTAGGGGATTCTGTATTCTTTTGGAGGATTACTGGTCGACACTTTGGTAAGTTTAGACCTTTTGGATAAGATCAAATGGGAGACCCCAGGTTTAAGTCAGGGTACCTTGTTGGCATTCGGAGCCCTACTGGGAATGCCTTTTATTTTTGGGGCGATCGGTTTTATATGGGGGCTATTAGCAGCCCCAGTTTATAACTTTTTAGCCAAAAAATTTAAAGGATTCCAGATTCAAGTTTAATTCCTTGGTTTGGATCTTATTCAATTCTATCGAATTAGTCAAAATAACTAAAGCTCTCACCGTCTTTGATCGTGAGTAAGGTTTCGTACATTAATTTAATTACATTTTCCATGTCTTCACGATGAATCATCTCAACGGTTGTGTGCATATAACGTAAGGGGAGGGATATCAGTGCAGAAGCAACACCACCATTACTATATGCAAAAGCATCAGTGTCCGTACCGGTATATCGAGACGAAGCCAAACGCTGGAAAGGAATCTGTTTCTTTTCTGCAGTTTCTATAATCCGCTCGCGTAAGTTATTCTGTACTGCAGGAGCGTAAGAAATAACGGGTCCTTTTCCAATCTCGGTATGTCCCTCCGTTTTTTTGTTGATCATAGGAGTAGTTGTATCATGACATACATCGGTTACTAAGGCAATATCCGGTTGTAATGTTTGGGTAATCATTTCGGCACCTCGAAGTCCTACTTCTTCTTGAACGGAATTGGTTATATACAATCCAAAAGGTAAATTGATCTTGTTTTCAGATAGCAAACGTGCCACCTGAGCAATCATAAATCCGCCAGCTCGATTATCAATTGCTCGACAAATAAACTTATCCTTATTGAGAATTTTAAACGTATCAGGGTAGGTGATGACACACCCTACATGAACCCCCATTTTTTCCACTTCCTCTTTGTCTTTTGCTCCTACATCTATAAAAATATTATCCAACTTGGGCACTTCTTCTTTACCACTTTTGCGAGTATGAATCGCTGGCCAACCAAAAACACCCTCTACGATTCCTTTTTTGGTGTGGATATTCACCCATTTAGAAGGTGCAATCTGATGGTCACTACCTCCATTTCGGATCACATAAATCAGTCCATTATCGGTGATATAATTCACATACCAAGAAATCTCATCCGAATGTCCTTCAATGACCACTTTGTATTTAGCATCCGGATTGATAACGCCCACTGCCGTACCGTATATGTCGGTAATAAAAGTATCTACATAAGGCTTTAAATAGTCCATCCATAACTTTTGGCCTTTACTTTCATATCCTGTAGGAGCGGCGTTATTCAAATATTCTTTTAAAAATGTACGTGATTTTTGATCCAGAATGCTCATAAAATAATTGGTTAAATTTTAACAAAACCAAAAGTAAGAATATTCCCAAATAAAATGACCTCCCTCAAAATTTTTATAATTTTGCAAGATGAAAATGACCCTTTTCTGCACATTTTTAGTCCTAAGTTGGATTTTGAGCGCTCAAGAAATCGAAGCTCCCTTGGATTTCGAGGGTGATTTGTTATATAAATTTGAAACAGACTCGATTCCTGACTCCGGGATTCGTTTGAAAGAAGTTGTTCTTTTTCAACCACTTCGGTTCAAGAATAGGAATCAATTACGCGACTATGTTATTTTAAGAAATCGGACGCTGAGAGTGTATCCATATGCTAAATTGGCTTCAGATCGACTCGACACGATGAATATGCGATTGAAGTCGATCAAAGGGAAAAGACAAAGGAAGGTATATATAAAACGTTTGGAAAAATTTATTTACGATGAATTTGAAGAAGAACTCAAAAAACTATCGCGTTCTCAAGGGCGCATTTTGATCAAGTTGTTACATCGTCAAACAGGCACCACTTCACATGAATTAGTCAAGGAGTTACGCAATGGTTGGAAAGCCATGATTTATGAAACAACTGCATCTTTTTTTAAACTTTCTTTAAAAGATACCTACGAACCCGAAACCAATTATGAAGACTTTTTAATCGAAGATATTCTCCAGCGAGCGTATGGAGACGGTCTAATAGAATTAGATCCGACGGCTTTGACGTATAATTTAGATGATTTGTACACCTTATGGCGTGCTCCTAAGACCCCGTTATCAAAGGGATTAGAAAAAAGGTAAAAATTTCCAAAAAAATGATTCAAAAAGTCATTGTAAGTAAATAAAAGCGTTCTATATTTGCATCCGCTAAAACGCCGAACGTTTGAAGAGACAGACAGGCAAAAAAGAGCGAACGTTCATTGAAAGAAACAAGATAATAAGAATGACAGCGCGTATCGAGAGATACAAGTGAATAGAACCATTTTGAC
>JAYNHN010000172.1:1581-4208 GCA_038108035.1 Flavobacteriaceae bacterium | reverse complement strand
GGTAATGTAGAACACATTAATATTGCTGTAAATTTAGAACAAAATTAAGGAATGGAGATTCGCGCTGTTCAAGCTTCAGAAAATAGAGAAGTAGCAAAGGTACTTCGGTCGGTTTTAATTGAAATGGGTGTACCCAAAAAGGGAACCGCCTATGAAGATCCAGAATTGGATTCAATGTATGAAACCTATCAAAAACCCAGATCAGTTTACTTTTTAATAATTGAAAACAATCAGATTTTGGGAGGAGCAGGGATTGCTCCGCTGAAGGGCGGAGCCCCTTCCGTTTGTGAATTACAAAAAATGTATTTTAGTCCTCAAGCACGCGGCAAGGGGTACGGTTATCAAATGATTCAAAAATGTTTGGCTTTTGCCAAAGACTATGAATTTGATTTATGTTATATAGAAACGATGCCCAATATGGAAGCTGCCCAATTGCTCTATAAAAAAGTCGGTTTTGACTTCATTGAAAACCCCATGGGTAATACTGGACACACATCTTGTCCGATATGGATGACAAAATCATTGGTGTGAACTTCATAGAAGCAAGGGATTTATATAGAAATGCGCTCAGCCATTTGCACGAACCCAATGAAATTGATTTTTATTTTAAGTCTATTGTTCGAGCTTTCTTTGAGCTAACTCCAACGGATTTGGCTTTAAATCCTTCGGCCTTTTTTAAGGTAAATCAAGAAAAACTCCTAAAAGAAACATTAAAGGATTTGGTCGATCAAAAACCTTTACAATATATCTTAAAGGAAGTATATTTTCGGAATGTACGATTGAAAGTAGATTCAAGAGTTCTGATTCCTAGACCGGAGACTGAAGAATTAGTTCAATGGATAGTCGAAGACCACAGAACTAATACCCAGAGAAAAAAAGTAGTCGATTTTGGAACAGGAAGTGGATGCATTGCCATTGCTCTAGCTCAAGAACATTCTTTCTTTGATGTCACTGCAATGGATCGAGATCAGGAAATTATAACATTAGCACGTGAAAACGCATTAATGAATCAGACGCTTGTTCATTTTATCCAAAAGGATATAACGCATTTAGATTGGAACTTCAAAACGGATATCATGGTGTCGAACCCTCCTTATATTACCCCCCAAGAACAGAAAAATATTAAAAAAAATGTTTTGGATTTTGAGCCCCATCAGGCTTTGTTTGTCCCTCAGGACGATCCTTTAATCTTTTATAGGGCACTCTTGGATTATGCCCGAAACCATCTGAATCCAAGTGGGAAAATTTATTTTGAAATCAATCCGCTTTTCTTGCAAGAGTTGAAAAAGCTTATTTTGTTGGAAACCCATTATAAAATTAGCGTGCGAAATGATATTTTTGGTAAAAAAAGAATGTTACGCCTTGAACGATTATAAAATGGATGCAATTCAACAAAAAATAGAAGATCTACGGGTACTACTCCACGACCATAATCATCGCTATTATATTCTTGATAATCCGATAATTAGTGATTATGAGTTTGATCAAATGCTAAAGGAACTTCAAGAGTTGGAGGAGAAGTATCCTCAGTTTTTTGATTCGAATTCTCCCTCTCAACGAGTAGGAGGTGGCATTACCAAATCGTTTGAAACCTTATCCCATCGCTATCCAATGTATTCATTGTCCAATACCTATTCTAAAGAGGAGTTGGTACAGTGGGAGGAACGACTTCGAAAAATAGTAGGTACAGAAACGGTAATTGAATACACTTGTGAATTGAAATTTGACGGGGCATCGATTAGTTTGAGGTACGAAAAAGGAGAACTTGTTCAGGCTTTGACCAGGGGAGATGGAGTTCAAGGGGATTCTATTACCGATAACATTAAAACGATTCAAACCATCCCATTAAAACTGAAAGGAGATTATCCTGATTTTTTTGAAATTCGCGGCGAGATCCTTCTTCCCTGGGAGGGTTTTCACCAAATGAATGAGGAACGAAAAGCAATGGGAGAACCCCTTTACCGAAATCCAAGAAATACGGCATCGGGGAGTTTAAAATTACAAGACAGTCGTTTGGTCGCACAGCGACCACTGACTTGCTTTTTATATGCTTTGGCAGGAGAAAATCTACCGGTTGCCTCTCAGTTTGAGGCTTTGGATAAGGCACGTTCTTGGGGTTTTAAGGTTCCTGATTCTGCTCGTTTGGTATCTTCTATAGATTCGGTGTTCGAATTTATTTCAGCTTGGGAACACAAAAGAAAATCACTCCCTTATGAAATTGATGGGATTGTTGTTAAAGTAAATAGTTTGGATCAACAGGAAGAATTGGGATTCACCTCCAAAGCTCCGCGATGGGCAATGGCCTATAAATATCAGGCGGAGCAGGTCTCAACCCATTTGGAAAAGGTCCATTATCAATTGGGAAGAACAGGAGCCGTTACTCCCGTTGCACAATTAACTCCTGTGGTAATATCGGGTACAACCGTAAAAAGAGCTTCCTTGCACAATGCGGATCAAATCGAAAAATTGAACTTAAGAATAGGAGACACCGTCTATGTGGAAAAAGGGGGGGAGATTATCCCTAAAATCACCGGTGTAGATCAGTTATATAGAGGATTTCCTGAAGATAGGTTTCAATTTATATCCCTCTGTCCGGAGTGGTCCAGTATGTTTGTACGAGTAGTTGG
>JAYNHN010000172.1:0-1571 GCA_038108035.1 Flavobacteriaceae bacterium | reverse complement strand
GAATGCAACAGTATCTTAGAACGAGAAGAAGGAGAAGCTCAACATTATTGTAAGAATGAAGCGAAATGTCCCCCACAAATTATTGGTAAAATTCAACATTTTATTGGACGCAAAGCGATGGACATTGAAGGATTGGGTAGTGAAACCGTCGCTATGCTATTTAATGAAGGGATTATTAATAACCTGGCCGACCTCTATAGATTGAATAAAGATCATTTATTGCCTTTGGAACGAATGGCTGATAAATCGGTATCCAATTTGTTGGAAGGAATTGAGAAATCAAAAGAAAAACCCTTTGCAAAAGTACTTTTTGGATTGGGTATCCGCTTCGTGGGAGAAACGGTAGCCAAAACTTTAGCCAAAAAATTCCAATCAATAGACAACCTAGCTCATGCTTCGTTGGAAGAATTGACGCTTACCGATGATATCGGAGAACGAATCGCTCAAAGTGTGAAGAACTATTTTTCTAATCCATTGAATCAAAAACAAATTAACTTTTTAAAAAGCAAAGGATTACAGATGGAAATTGAGGAGCAAAAACACCAAATAAGTCTTCCAGAATTTGATGGAAAACGTTTTGTTATATCGGGTGTCTTTACCTCTTTTTCTAGAGAGGAGTTAAAGAATGAAATTGAAAGATTTGGCGGAAAGATTGTGAGTTCAGTTTCTTCAAAAACAGATTTTATAATTGCTGGTGAGGGCATGGGACCTTCCAAAAAAATTAAAGCAGAAAATCTAGGGATTCCAATTCTCGATGAAGAAGAATACCTAAAATTTAAACTAAAAACCCCTTAATTTTGTTACATATATAACATTTTGTATTATTTTGACTCAAATTGTTATATTTTTTGTATTAAGAAAGGGTTTGTCTAATATTGTAATGTAAATGATGGTAACAATTTTATCCGATTTTGTAGTAGGTCTTCGACTAAAGAAAAAAATAAAATCGAATATCAATCAAAAAAAGGAGAAAATCCAAAAGTTTAATTCCATGGCAGTTTTAATTCCCATAGAGCTCGAGTTGGATTTTCGGCTCTTTTCGGAGTTTGCAAAAACGTTTAAAATACCCATCGAGAAAATTACGATCGTAGTATTTAGTAAAAAACAAATTGAAATGTCAAATTCAGTAAAAGTAGAACTGGTCAATTGTTCACGAGAATCCGTTGGCGTCTGGGGTAAACTGCCCAATACGTTGGATTCTTTTTTATCTAAAAAATTCGATTTATTGATTAATTATTTCACCCATGATAGCTTATTGGCTGCCTGGGTAAGTGCTTGTACAGATTCTAGACTCAAAATGGGATTTTATGAATCCAATCATGAATTGAACGATTTGATTATAGATGTCCAGCCTTCTGAGCCTGAATTGTTTCTAAAAGAATCATCGATCTATTTAAACGCATTATTGAAATAGAACAAATGAATTTAAAAGGATTGGGTGTGGCCTTAGTTACACCATTTAACGAAGACGGAACCGTTGATTTTGATTCCATCCCGCGGGTGGTTGAAAATTGTTTGACAGGGAAAGTTGATTACTTAGTGGTAATGGGAACTACTGCCGAAGTGTCCAC
>JAYNHN010000171.1:1521-4237 GCA_038108035.1 Flavobacteriaceae bacterium | reverse complement strand
CCCATTGACCTATGGGTTCCTCCTACCGAACAAATTGCCCCTCAAAAATCAAAACAATGGTCTCTGGGATATGCTCGAGTTCTAAATGAAGGGAAATATGAATTTTCCATGGAAGGTTATCATAAAAAATTGACCCATCTAATTGCCTATAAAGAGGGGGCACGTTTTATCGGAAATGCGGATAATTGGGAGACCTTAGTTGAAAAAAACGGCAAAGGGGAGGCGATCGGATATACCTGGTCCCATTCTACCCGCCAGTTTGATGGCATCAATCAGGGAAAAAAATTCTTTTTTCGTTACGACAAAAGACACGATTTGAGTATCACCGCCAACCATAAATTAAATGAAAAAATAGATGTTGCCGCTACTTGGGTATATTCTATGGGGGGGCGTAATACGTTACCTGTTGGGAAATATACAGTTCTTACGGATGATATTTATAGAGGAGGTTTGAAACTTCAAGAAGTATTTGTCTATGCGGAACGCAATGCAAACCAACTCAGGGACTACCACCGTTTGGATTTAGGAATCAACTTTAGAAAAAATAAAAAATGGGGGGAGCGAATATGGAATGTCAGCCTCTACAATGCCTACAATCGGCAAAATGCGTATTTCAATTATATCAGTAACAAGTCTATACGGGAAAAAAAATATGACGAAAATGGTAAACTCGTAGGATCAAGAACTTATTCTGATCCCAATATAAAAATATTAAAACAACAAAGTTTGTTTCCCATTATACCCTCGGTGAGCTATAGTTTTACCTTTTAGTCCCTCCGCTCACAAGCCAGTAAGGTGTTTTTTAATAACATGGCAATGGTCATGGGTCCCACTCCACCGGGTACGGGTGTAATTGCCTGAGCTTTTTGAGCTACCTCATCAAAGGCTACATCGCCTTTGATCACATAACCTTTAGGATGATTTGTATCGGTTACACGGGTAATTCCTACATCAATAACGGTAACACCTTCTTTGACCATGTCCGCCTTTAAAAATTCGGGGATTCCCAACGCCATGACGATAATATCTGCCGAACGGGTTAAATCTGCTAAATTCTGCGTACGGCTATGAGCAACCGTTACGGTTGCATTTCCTGCGGGACCTTTTTGGCTCATCAAAATACTGATGGGTCTTCCCACAATATGACTACGCCCCACCACAACACAATGTTTCCCAGAAGTTTCAATCTGATACCGCTCCAATAATTCCATGATTCCAAAAGGAGTCGCTGGGATAAATGCGTCCATTTCTAATGCCATCCGACCAAAATTGGCGGGATGAAAACCGTCCACATCCTTTTGAGGATCAATCGCCAGAAGTATTTTTTCTTCATCTATATGTTTGGGTAGTGGCAACTGAACGATGTATCCATCTAAGCTCGAATCTTGGTTGAGTTGTTCTATTTTTTCCAACAAAGTTTCTTCTGTAGTAGTTTCCTCCATTCGGATCAGTGTAGATTCAAAACCTACGAATTCACAAGCACGTACCTTACTTCCTACATAAGTCAAACTCGCACCGTCATTCCCTACTAATACAGCAGCGAGATGTGGAATCTTTTTGCCTTCTTTTTTTCGTTGATCAACGGCTTTTTTAATTTCATCCTTTAGATCTTGTGCTGTTTTTTTACCGTCCAATCGTATCATAATTCTTATTTTAATCCTTGCAATTGCTGCATGATTTGTTTTCCTTTTCCTCCTTGCATCATTTTCATCATTTTACCCATTTGTCCAAACTGTTTAATCAACTGATTGACTTCTTCCATGGATCTGCCTGAGCCTTTGGCAATACGGATTTTTCTACTGTGGTTCATCAACTGTGGCTGGGCTCGCTCTTTGGGAGTCATCGAACCAATGATCACTTCGATTCCGGTAAAGGCATTATCATCTATATCCACCCCTTTCATCATTTTTCCCACACCGGGAAGCATCCCCATCAAATCCTTCATGTTTCCCATCTTTTTCACCTGCTGGATTTGAGACAAGAAATCGTCGTAACCAAACTGGTTTTTAGCAATTTTTTTGTTGATTTTTCGAGCTTGTTCTTCATCGAATTGTTCTTGTGCACGTTCTACTAAGGTAACCACATCCCCCATACCCAGAATCCGATCGGCCATACGCTCGGGATAGAAAACATCCAAAGCTTCCATTTTTTCTCCAGTACCGATGAACTTAATAGGTTTGTTGACTACCGATTTGATTGATAGAGCAGCTCCCCCCCGAGTATCTCCGTCTAATTTGGTGAGGATTACTCCGTCAAAATCCAGTAAATCATTAAAGGCTTTGGCTGTGTTGACTGCATCTTGACCCGTCATGGAATCCACAACAAAAAGAGTTTCAGAGGGATCCACTGCAGTATGAATGGCTTTGATTTCTTTCATCAACACTTCATCTACTGCCAAACGTCCAGCGGTATCGATTAAAACAACATCGTGTTGATCTTGTATTGCTTTTTTTATAGCGGCCTGAGCAATCTTAACAGGATCTTTTTCTTCCCGATCTTCATACCAAGCCGCGCCTACTTGACCGGCAACAACCCCCAACTGGTCAATTGCAGCAGGTCGATACACGTCACAAGCTACGAGTAAAGGATTTTTTTTATACTTTTTGATCAAATGAAGAGCCAATTTACCAGTAAAGGTGGTTTTCCCGGAACCTTGCAATCCCGACATGAGTATGACGGAGGGCTTTTTTTCAAGTTGAAGGCTCACGGATTCGGA
>JAYNHN010000171.1:0-1511 GCA_038108035.1 Flavobacteriaceae bacterium | reverse complement strand
CGATTAATGTTCTTTTTATCTTATTCTTTCTATTCTTATTTATTTTTTTGGTTATGATTTTTTTTATGTTTAAGTATGAATGATTATGATCACATCAGTTATGTGAGTTAATCTTTGACAATTTTAACCAATAGTTGTCCGTGTTGTAAACTTGTCAGTACTTTTTGACCCAGTGCTTTTTCCTTTACTCGTACAGTAAACTCTTTGGCAATTTTGAAGTTGACGTCTGCATCTAAGAGTGCTCTTCGCACCTCTTTAAGGGTCTCCGCTACATTGATCTCGGTTATTTTTCCATGTCCCTTTAGAACCTGAAAAGCTTTATCTAATTTACTACTTAAGTTATCAAACATGATGGTTGCACTTTATAAAAGACAAAAGTAAGAAATGCAGATTGATTTAGAAGTTACTCCTTTGATTTAGATTGAAATAGAAAACTCATAACCACCGCATGAGGAAAAGTAATGGCTGCCAAAAAAGAAAAAAACAAGGGAAGATACTGCTCATTGGTAACATCCCAATATTTAAAAGCTGTCCCTAAACTCAAGAGTGCCAATATCCAATACAGCATCCCCGATCGAAAAAAGGATCGGTACCCATTAAGATCCGTTCGTTTATATAGATATCGAATTTGAGATTTCAGTGAAGGAATACTATGCCATAAAACAAAATACAAGCCAAAACCAAACAGTAAGTTGGCCTGAGAAAAAAGGAAACTTAAAAGCATCAAAAGAGACCACTCTCTTATCAGTGTGTGTTTTTCTTTTACCCCTAAAAAGAGTTGAATCAAAACTAAGAGGCTTACTCCCACTAAACTTATCCAAAAAAAGGCAAAAGGAATTGAAACCCCACTAATTGCATAAATTATTTCAGCCGTCTCTTCATAATGAAAACTAAACAGCAAAAGAAAAATAAGGGCACCGTAACTAAAATAATACAGAGGAGTGCTCTTTAAGTCTAGGGCGGTGCTTTGCCAGTGTTGCTCACCAAAATGATAACAACTCACCAAAACAAACGCCAACAGAGCAAGACCAGGTATATAATAAAAAGTTCCAATCCCCAACCCCACTACTCCTAAATAAAGTCCAAACATTTTAAAGGTGTAAACTCGACCAATTATTCCTGTTTTTTTTGAAATGATTTTCAGATCATTGGCACCATGAATAATCCCTACGGTAAGAATTCCAATTGAGGAAATGAGGTTTTGATTAAATTGGGAAGTCAAAATTGCCAAAAGAGTACTTATTAGAGTAATAATATGAGAAAATGTAAAATATTTTGGCATTGTAAATGAGCTAGTTATAATTTTTTGTTGAAATTTTTATATTAATTATAGTAAGTAAGTTTAATTTTTTCTAAATTTACCTAAACAAAAATAAATAATTGATTTAATCATGGAAAAAATTCTAAGCTTAATGACTGTAGCGCCAGCGATGGCCACAGATGACTACGTAGGTTTCACATTCTTCGTAGGATGTATGGCGATGATGGCAGCATCAGCGTTTTTCTTTCTC
>JAYNHN010000170.1:3473-4444 GCA_038108035.1 Flavobacteriaceae bacterium | reverse complement strand
GACCTCTTGACTGCCAGTCAAGCGCTCTAGCCAGCTGAGCTACATCCCCGTTTTGGCATGGGGACAAAAATACAACAAAGCTTTAAATTTAAAAACCCTCTTTCCAACAATCGTTTATAATTGTAGTATATTTAATTTGATGTCCGCATTAAAATTCAAATCGTTTTGGCTTTTGTTTCCCTTGTTTTCCATGGGTTTCGCCCAAGGCGATGCCAATTTACTGTTGCAATACAATCGCGGACCCGATCTTGATGCCTTTTACCGCAAATGGAACTTTGACCTGCACACCCATATGGTTTATGGAAATATGCGGGAAGACTATACCGTTCGCAAAATCAACTTCTCCGCCGGAACTAACATTCAATACAAATTTTCCAAAACCTTTGCCCTCAATTCGGGGGTAGACTATTTCAATCTGAGCTATCAATACAACCTTACTCAAAATCAATCCTACGATCAATTGACCTACCTCAGTTTCCCCCTTACCCTAAGGGTATTTCCCTCCAAAAAACTCCACTTTGAGACAGGCTTACTTTACAACCGACTGCTCAGCGCACAAAATACAGAGGTCGTCGACCTAAAAAACCAAAGTCATGAATACCCCTCGGGGGTCTTCAAAAATGCTTTTGGTTGGCTTTTTGCAACCCAATACAATGTTTGGAAAAGATTTGATGTCTCCCTCCAATACCGTTTTTTTAAAAAAGAAACGGATCCGCTGAGCGATCAAAAAAATAATTTTGACGCCTTTCTTTTGGGCATTCATTTTTTGGTACTCAACCCCAAAAAGAATCCCTCTTAACCTAACGCTTCCTATCAATTCTGATCACGCCGTTTGGATTCACTTTGCCCCATTCTAGATTTATACTCCTGATTTTTGGGCGCAACAACCTCTTCAATTTCCCGGGGAATTGTTTGAACATCCAAACCAACAACCATGTTAGAGGAAATGGTCGTAGGAAGTTTGACGGTCC
>JAYNHN010000170.1:0-3463 GCA_038108035.1 Flavobacteriaceae bacterium | reverse complement strand
CCATGTATTTAAATATATTAAAAGAATATTAATTCATCATAATTCAAATTTGAAGCAAATAAACCTATGAATATTTATAAAGAAAAAATTAAAAAAATTTTTAATGAAAAACCAGATCCTGAGTTGAAAAACCAATTGCTCAGCAGTGAATCCTTATATTTATATACGGAATTATAGCCACTTTTTTGGCAGTTGCAAAAAGGGAGATGAAAAAAACAGAAAGATTAATTACACTTGATGTATTTCGTGGAATTACCGTTGCCTTAATGATTATGGTGAATCAGCCGGGCAGTTGGAGTTATAAATATGACCAAATGCGCCATGCCCAATGGAATGGTTGTACCTTAACCGATATGGTTTTTCCTTTTTTTTTGTTCATTGTAGGTATTGCTTGTTGGTTTGCTTTTCAAAAGTACGGGCAAACACTTTCTGCAGACTTGATCAGTAAAATAATTCGCCGCACTGTTCTTATTTTTCTTCTTGGGTTGGCGCTTAATTTTTGTAAACAATGGATCAGTTCGGGGGAGTTAAACCTTTCCATGCTTCGCATTACAGGGGTGTTGCAACGAATTGCATTTTGCTACGGCATTGGAGCGATTCTTTGCTTAGCATTAAAGCCCAGGGGACTTTTAATTTCTTCATTAGGGATTCTGATTGTGTACTGGATAGTACTTTGGATGGCCGGAGGTTCGCAGCCTTACAGTGCAGAGCATACGATAGTCGGGAAAATTGATATTTTACTTCTGGGTGAAAATCATTTGCGACAGGGTTATCCGGTTGATTCGTCAGGGCTTTTTGCGTCCATCCCCGGAATTGTAAATGTTATTTGGGGATATTTAATGGGTATGATGATTTATAAGGTCAATGACCGTAAGAAACTGATTTTAAAAATGTTCCTTATTGGTGTGCCGGCTGT
This sequence comes from Flavobacteriaceae bacterium, assembly GCA_038108035.1. Taxonomy (GTDB): domain Bacteria; phylum Bacteroidota; class Bacteroidia; order Flavobacteriales; family Flavobacteriaceae; genus MS024-2A. The sequence continues at coordinate 2,547 of JAYNHN010000170.1, read as the reverse complement.
TATAGTTGCGCAAGTATGGAATTTAGTCTTCCCAATAAATAAAACTTTATGGACAAGTTCCTATGTCTTGTACACCAGTGGTTGGGCACTTGTTGTATTGGCACTTCTGATCTGGATCATTGATGTCCATAAAAAGTCAAAATACTTCAGTCCTTTTATGGTATTCGGTGTTAATCCATTGTTTGCTTACATTTTCGCAGAACTTTGGACAAGCGCAATGTCTGGCCTGATAAAATTTCACTTTGAAGGGAGTTTGGTTTCATTAAAAAGCTGGATTTTTGGGGAAATTTTTGCGCCACTGTTTGGAAATATGAATGGATCACTTTTCTATTCAATATTTATAATGTTCTTTTATTGGTCTATACTATGGCTTATGGATCAATATAGAATTTACATTAAAATTTAATCTGTTCTGGAAAATCCAAATATTTCAAAAAACCCTTAACTTCAACTTTGTATAATGATGTTGGACGATGCAATACAACAATGATGATTGGTTTAAGATGCAAAAGAAGTGTTTCTGAAGGCAGCAGGTTTTGATGGCAATATGGCTAATTTTAAATTAAATGAAGCTTTGAATCGAAGAATCATTATTCTTGCCTCAATGGTTTTGTTTTTATTCTCCTGTGAGGACAAAGTAGATGAACCACTAATTTTTGACAGTGAAAATCATCTTGATGAGGGTATTTCAGAGCAAAATATTTCTTTAGACGAAAATAACATAACTGTAAAATGTCTTGAGGCAGAAGTTGGAGCAAAGGCTACCATTAATGGCAAAGAGTATACCGTAGTTGATGAAACTATTTTGAGAGAAATGGTAGAAAATGATGAAGATGTCAGTTGTATTTGTACCTCAAAAATTACGGATATGAACTCATTATTTGAAAACAAATTATTATTCAATCAGGATATTGGAAGTTGGGATACTTCTAATGTTACCGATATGGAAAACATGTTTAGTCTTGCGGAATCTTTCAATCAAGACATAGGAAGTTGGGATACATCCAGCGTTAAGTCCATGGCACAAATGTTTTCAAATACGCCTTTTAATTATGATATTGGGAGTTGGAATACTTCAAATGTGGTCAATATGAGTGGTATGTTTTATTCGGCATATACTTTTAATCAACCTCTGGAAAATTGGGACACTTCAAATGTTACGGATATGAGTTTTATGTTTACCTTTTCAATTTTCAACCAAAACCTGAGTGGTTGGTGTGTCACTAAAATTTCAAGTGAGCCTTATAATTTTTCATTTTTATCTTCATTGATTGAAAAAAACAAGCCGTTGTGGGGAGAATGCCCCAGTAAATAGACAAGGCAGAATATTGGAATCATAATGATCAAAAGGAAAACTTTTTTTAAAAGACTGGGAATGTTTAGTTCTGGTTGTTATCCGTTTTGCTTTTAGGGAGTATTTTAAAAACAGTTTTTCTGTTTTTCTGATGTTCACTTTCCGGGACATCAATAAAACGGTTTAAAATTAAGCGGGATTCAATCTTTTTTCGGCTCAATTTTTTGATAAACTTCAATGCCTGTTTTTGGGTATCAAATTGATTTACAATTAGAGAATAAGATTCATCGTTATTCTTGTAAAGAAAAGAATCATAGGATGAAAATTCAGCTATTTTTTGGTTAACTGCTTTTTGATCAAAACCCCTGACAACTTCAACCAAATAATCTGCAACGGTGTTTCCATCTAAATGACGTTCACCATGGTCTTCAACAGATAAACGGTTTTGTTTGATTCCTTTGTTTTTAACCAGATACTTATAGATGGTTTGGGATCGACTTACAGCTAGTTTTTCATTACTTCTAAAACTACCTCGGGCATCGGTCATTGAGCTTATCAACAGATTTACATTCAAGTCATTATTCATTAAATCTGCTATGGAATCTAAGCGAGGCTGATACTTTTCTATCAAATTAAATTTTGCAAAGTCATAATAAATTGGTCTGAGCACAATTTCTGACTCCATTCTTGCAAGTTTCACCTCTATGGGATTTGATTCACGATAACCATCTGAAATTTTGTAGGAGAAAAAATCATTTTTGACCTTCTGATCATTATTTGAATAAACAAAAGTCCCATCTGGGTTGAGCTTTAAGGTCCCGTTTTGTGGCTGTTGAACTAAAATTGTTTTGGGCGAATTAAAAACAGGAATTAGGTTGTCCTTTATGGAGTCGTTTTCCAAAACACTTTTATTTTCAATTACTTTGGGGTTAAACGAAGCGTATTGGTAGGCGTCGGGATTTCCTTCAATGGGTTTAAATTTTACCACATAAGAGATGTCTATACTATCCTTTTTTCGATTGGAAGAGAAAAAACCAAGCGTCATAGAATCAGAAAATGAAAAAGAGAAATCGTCAGCCACACTATTGACTGGACTGGGGAGTAGAGAAGGAGAAGAAAATTCACCCCCTTCAATTTTAGAATAATAAATGTCGTATTTACCAATTCCTCCTTCTCGATTGGAGGCAAAAAACAGTATGTCCTTATAGATAAACGGAAAGGCTTCATTGGCTTCCGAATTGATATGGGGTAAC
>JAYNHN010000169.1:932-4491 GCA_038108035.1 Flavobacteriaceae bacterium | reverse complement strand
GAGTGACATCGTACAATTTTGATTCTGCCTCATCCAATAAATCAAAGACATCGGTAGATTCTTTGTAAGCACTTTCAATAATTTCGTTTGAAATTTTAATTAAGCTTCGTTGAATAAACTTTTGAAGAATAATCCTTGCGTGAAACTCAATGTGGGCAGAGGAAGCCACTCGTTGGGAGAGTTGAACCAAATAGAACTCCCCTCCTGCTGTCTCAAGTTTCCCTTGCTTTCGGAGTTCGGAAGAAACTGTCATCAAATCAATTGGTTCCGAGTTTTGAAAAAGCTGAAAAATTGATTCAAATATGTGTTGATGCGCCGTTTTGTAAAAAGCTTCGGGTTGAAAAATATCGATGACCTCATCGACTCCTTTTTTATCAATAAGCATAGCTCCCAATACCGCTTCTTCAAGATCCAACGCCTGTGGTGGAATTTTCCCTTGTTGCAAATTAATTACAGATGGACTGGTTACCTTTTTAAGACCTATTGATTTTTTTTCTTCCATTGCCTCAAATTACACGATTTTAATAAAAACGAACAAGAATAATTACCCGAGAGTTTCATCCATCTTTAAAGAAATGGATGTTTATAATTTACCTAAAATTGTTAATAAGCTAAAAAATCAATCGCTAAAGTTACCCATGGCTACAAACTTCTCTCTTCGAGTTTTGATTCGTTCCTCGGGGGATAACTTTTTAATTTTTTTAAAAGTAGCCAATAACTCTTTGCGGACGGAATCAAAAGTAGCTTGTCGGTCAAAATGAGCTCCACCCAAGGGTTCTTTGATGATTTTATCGATCAACTTTAACTTCAACATATCTTTAGAGGTCAATTTTAGTGCATCGGCAGCGGTCTCTTTGTGTTCCCAACTTCTCCATAGGATTGAGGAACAGGATTCGGGAGAAATTACAGAATACCATGTGTTTTCTAACATAAAAACTTTATCTCCTACACCAATTCCTAATGCACCACCCGAAGCACCTTCTCCAATAATAACCACAATTACGGGTACGGATAAGGACATCATTTCGAAAATATTCCGTGCAATCGCTTCTCCTTGACCTCTTTCTTCAGCTTCTAAGCCTGGAAACGCACCCGGAGTATCAACAAAAGTAACAATCGGAATACCAAATTTTTCGGCAGATTTCATCAAGCGTAAAGCTTTACGATATCCTTCTGGATTTGCCATACCGAAATTGCGGTACTGACGGGTTTTGGTATTGTACCCTTTTTGAGTTCCAATGAACATAAAGGATTGATCGTCTATTTTTCCTAAACCACCAATCATAGCTTTATCGTCCATAACATTTCGGTCCCCGTGAAGTTCAAGGAAATGATCACCGCACAATGCTTTAATGTAATCCAAAGTAAAGGGGCGAGAAGGATGTCTCGACAACTGAACTCGTTGCCAAGCCGACAAGTTTTTATAAATGTCTTTTTTGGTTTTATTGAGTTTTTCTTTGATTTTTTCACAAGTCTCGGTGACATCAATTTCGTTCTCTGATCCGATTAGCTTGCACTTTTCAAGCTGATCGTTTAATTCTTTAATCGGTAGTTCAAAATCTAAATATTCCATGCATTACTTTCTAAATACAAATGTAAAAATTCTTTATAATTGACTTTCTTTTTTTTCGGCTTCTTTATTGTATTTGAAAATTCCGTTTAACAAAATAGACACCATTACAATAACAAAACCGAGATAAAAATTAAAACTCATGTACTCTTTTTCATTCCAAATAGCCAAAGACAGTAGGATACCATATATGGGCTCAAGATTGATAATCATCATCAAAGTAAAAGGTGATAAATGTTTCATAACCTTTATGGAAACATTAAATGCATAAGAAGTGCAAACCCAAGCTATAATAAGAATCCATAGCAAATCATACGATTTAAGTTCAAAAGAACTCCAACCGTAAGAGCTGTTGAATAGTACAAACATAATTCCAACTACAGTACCCACAACCAATTCATAAAAAGATAGGGTGATTGGAAGGGCTTTTTTAACCATTTGACCATTCAAAATCGTAAAAAGAGAGGATAAAAATGCCGAAAATAAAGCTGTTAAAATGCCATCGATGTGTTCGTATTCCGCACGAAAAATCAGGGCTACTCCAACAGCGGTAAAACCCCCAAAAAGAATTTCATAAACCAATACTTTTCTTTTAATCAAAAAGGGTTCAATAATAGCAGTAATAAAAGCTCCCGTGGCCATCATACTCAACGCCAATGAAACTCCAGCTATCTTAATTGCATGAAAAAAGGTAACCCAGTGAACCGCAATAATAACCCCTCCCAAAAATACCTTTCCCCACATGGAGCGCTCAAGCTTAAAATAGGAAGGATAGTAGAAGAAAAAAAACAATCCCAAACCCAGAGATGCTAGCCCCATTCTATAAATGACCAAAGGAATTGCGTCCAATGAAATTAGAGCTCCCAAAACGGAGGAAAACCCGAATATAAAAACCATAAAATGGTACAGTAAAAGGTTCTTATTTCTAACGTTTTGCATGGCGAAGTAAAAAGAAAGCTAAGATGCCAAAAAGCACTAGGGGTAGCCATGCAGCTAAGAAAGGGGGGAATGTAGATTTGCTGACTAAAACTCCAAAGATTTTATCAAAGAAAATAAACAAAAATCCAAGTGTGATACCAAAAGCCAAATTAACTCCCATTCCTCCTCTTCTTTTGAAAGAGGAAACGGCTACAGCTATAACAGTCAGAATAAAGGCCGAAATAGGGATACTCCATCGCTTGTGACGAACTAACAAGTGGTTGTTGATTAAGGTTGATCCTCTTTCTTGTTCATCGGCAATGAATTTATTTAACTCCGAAAAAGTCAAAGTTTCTGCTATATAATTTACAGGAGCCAAATCATCAATTTCAAAATCAAAAAGGGTGTCTTTTCGTGATACTTGTTCATAATGTTCTTGATCACCATCAAAAATACGTTTGCTATAATTGGAAAGACGAAACGTACTGTCTCTTTCAATCCATCGAATTCGATTGGCTCTAATTTTAAACTTCATAGTATTTCCGTCGAAATGTTCCAAAGTAAAATTTGTTGCTCTTTTTCGGATTGGATCGTAGCTATTTACATAAATATATTCGTTGTCATTGATCTGCTGAAATACTTTGTCAGTATTTCGAGCTTCTTTTTTAACTAGGTATTTATACCGAAAATCGTTAAAACCTTGATTGGATTTGGGAACTATATACATCCCCGCAAAAAAAGCAAAAACTGCGATAAAAGTAGCAGCCAAAAGAAAAGGCTTTAGGTACCTAAAAAAGGAAATACCTGAGCTTAAAATAGCAATGACCTCTGTATTGTTGGCGAGTTTAGAAGTAAACCAAATTACTGAAAGAAATAAAAAGATGGGGAAAAGTAGATTGGCAAAATACCATGTAAAGTCAACATAGTACTCAGCGATTACTAAAAAGGGAACTTCTTTTTCTTTGAGTTTATCAATCTTTTCAGCCAAATCAACCATGATCCCTATGGGGATAAAAAGCAGGATCATAACCAGAAAGGTTCCTATGTAACGCTTTATGATATAAGAATCAA
>JAYNHN010000169.1:510-922 GCA_038108035.1 Flavobacteriaceae bacterium | reverse complement strand
ATCAGTTTCATACTACAATCTCGGTTCCATTTGTTTAACCATTTTTTCTTTCCAATTCCCAAAGGTACCGGCTAATATATGTTTTCTGGCTTCACGAACCAACCAGAGATAAAAACTCAAATTATGCAGGGTAGCAATCTGTTTACCCAACATTTCGTTTACTGAAAACAAGTGCCTGAGATATGCTTTGGTGTAGTCTAAATCTGCATAGCAATATCCGGAAGAATCAATAGGGGAAAAATCGTTTTCCCATTTTTTATTTTTAATATTAATTGTTCCTTCTGCTGTGAACAACATTCCATTTCGAGCATTTCGGGTAGGCAACACACAATCAAACATATCTACTCCTAAAGCAATATTTTCCAAAATATTAATAGGAGTCCCTACACCCATTAAATAGCGAGGTTTATCT
>JAYNHN010000169.1:0-500 GCA_038108035.1 Flavobacteriaceae bacterium | reverse complement strand
TCTATGGGTAATACCGAACAAACTTCATCGGTCATTGCATACATTTCGTCGGCGGGTTCTCCCACGGAAAGCCCTCCAATAGCATTTGCAGGAGCATCCTGATTGGCAACAAAATGAGCCGATTCTCTTCGCAAATCTTTGTAAGTACTTCCCTGAACTATTGGAAACAAAGTTTGCTGGTATCCATATTTCATTGGTAAAGAATCGTGGGCTTTAAAACAGCGAGTCAACCATCTATGAGTTCGCTCCATTGAAGTTTTAGCATATTGGTAATCACAAGGATATGGAGTTCATTCATCAAACGCCATTATAATATCTGCGCCAATTGCTCTTTGAATTTCGATAGCACGTTCTGGTGTAAAAAAATGAAAAGCTCCATCAATATGCGATTTGAATTTAACCCCTTCCTCTTTAATTTTTCGATTGGCAGAAAGTGAATACACTTGATAACCACCAGAATCTGTCAAAATGGGTTTGTCCCAACCCATAAATTGATGCAA
>JAYNHN010000168.1:3527-4507 GCA_038108035.1 Flavobacteriaceae bacterium | reverse complement strand
TTACCATTGTGCTGATAAGCAACCGAAAAGTCCGTATTCCCCAATAAATATTGAAAAAACGCATTGTGGACAGAGGTTAAATGTTGCATGGCCATGGGGTGAACATATCGTTCAAATACTTTTCCCGCATGACGCTTAGCTACCCGTTTATCATCTTCAATCAAAAAGCCTTTTAATTGGAAGTTTTTGACTTTCTTACCTTTGGGTTCATTAAACTCAATATCGACTCGACGGGTTTTGAAGTGATACGGAGATATTTTTTCATAAATCTTGTATGCAATAAACTCCTGCAAAACATTATCGTTGTTTTCAGATTCGATTTTACAGGGCAGAACCAACTTCATTGTTTTGTTACCATCAAAAATAGTTCCTGCGTATTGATCCTTCTTGATTTTCATTTTAATGGGAGGAAAATAACATTCTGCCCTTCTAAAATTTCCTCGAGCACGCAGATTCACTTCAATGGATGCCCATTTACCGTTGTGTAAATATTCCATAGCAGTCGTTATGAAAGTTGAATCATCTGTTTTTCGATTCATCTCCTTGTTAGAATAACTCAGCTTGATACTCATAGGCGATTGATCTGCAAATAGTTGATCGGATTTTTGAGCTGTTTGTGCAACCGTCAAATTGACACATAAAAAAATGATAAAGTAAATGGTTTGCTTATTCATAATATAGTTAATAGATTTACTCAAATATAATAAATAGTTTCTTAATGTCCAGATATCTGATAATCATAAATCATAGAACACTGATTACCCTCGTACTGTCTCTATTGATGCCCTATGTAGCCTACGAATTCAAAGTGTTTTATAATATAGATTTGACACTGCTAAGTATTGCTATCATTTTCCCTTTGGTTTTTACAATTCGTGGTGCCTTTCGAAGAAGAGAGAAAGCTTTAGAACATTTAAGTCGCTTTCGAGCACGTCTTTATACAGTAACTCAAATATTTAAAACTAGCCCCAAGGTAAATC
>JAYNHN010000168.1:0-3517 GCA_038108035.1 Flavobacteriaceae bacterium | reverse complement strand
CCAAAGTAAATCCTGAGGATAAAAAATCAGCTGAAGAACATCTGATATTGGTAAATGAATACCTATTCAAGCATTTAAGCTCCGCCAATGAAAATACAAAAATTTATGATGATAAAGTGAATGATTTTCTAAAATTTGTTGAGGATAAAGCGGAAGCCATAGGAAATGGGACGAGAGAAAAAGCTCTTCGTTTTTTTAAAGACTCCATTGAGAGCTCTGACAATCTAATTGCAATCCATTCTCACAGAACTCCTGTAAGCTTAAAGGCTTATTGTTTGATTTTTATTTATATTTTCCCTGCAGTTTACACGCCCACGATTATTAACAAAATAGGCTTGGACAATCCCAGTTGGCTTACATTTTTTATTGTTGTATTAAGTGAATTTATATTAATTTCTCTCTACAATATCCAAGATCAAATGGAATACCCATTTGATGATGAAGGGCTTGATGATATTAAATTCCGACTGTTTAGAACCAAACGTGTTTAGTCCGAAAGATTATTCCAAATTTGTATATTGGTATAAAGTTCTAATATGAAACACCAATATATTTTTTCGATAGGTGTCATTTTGTGGTTGCTTATTGGCTGTTCAAAAATACCTCAAACGGACACGGTAATCCAAAATGGTACGATCTATGATGGAAGCGGGTCCAAACCTTTTTTAGGAACGGTTGCACTTAAAAATGATCGAATCATTTATGTGGGACCTCCAAAAACCTTCAAAGCAGATCAAACCCTTGATGCAACCGGCAAAGCGGTATCACCTGGTTTTATTAATATGCTTAGCTGGGGTTATCAATCTCTACTTGAAGATGGACGTTCTTTGAGCGACCTCAAACAAGGAGTCACACTTGAAGTATTTGGAGAAGGAACTTCTCCCGGACCCAAAGGACATCCCGACAGTTTGGATTATGTTTCCTTTGAAGGTGTTATGAAAAAATTGGAAAATAAAACAGTATCCACCAATTTCGCCTCTTTTCTGGGAGCTGCAACGGTTCGAATCCAACATATAGGATATGCCAATAGAGAAGCCACAGCATTCGAGCTAGAATCTATGCAAAATTCTGTAAAAAAAGCCATGAAAGAGGGTGCAATGGGAATTGGTTCTTCACTCATTTATGCCCCCGGAGATTATGCAAACACGGACGAATTGATCGCTTTGAATAGAGTTGCATCGGAGTGGGGCGGCATGTACATTTCACACATGCGCAATGAAGATCATCTCGTTCTTGAAGCATTGGATGAATTGTTTGCTATTGCTAAAGAAGCAAATATTCGGTCAGAAATCTACCACCTTAAAGCATCTAGAAAACCCAATTGGCATTTGCTCGACACCATAATAGAACGGGTAGAAAATGCACAAAAAGAAGGACTCAAAATCACAGCCGATATGTACACCTATCCAGCTAGTTCAACAGGATTAACCGGTGTCATCCCTACTTGGGTTCAAGAAGGAGGTCACGATGCTTGGATGAAAAGAATGAGGGAACCCAAACCTCGTAAGCGTTTATTGGAAGATATTCGAAAAGAATTACTTCAACAACCTCCAGAAGGTATTTTAATGGTGGGTTTTAACACCCAATCAGTTGCCGAAAAATATCAAGGAAAAACCATTGCAGAAGCTTCCAAAATGAGAAACCAAAGCCCCGAGGAAACCATTGTTGATTTGATCTTGGAGGATGACAGCCGAATTCAATGCATCTATTTTAGCATGAGTGAAAAAAACATTGAAAAAAAAGTACAACTCCCCTGGGTATCATTTTGTTCAGACGCAGGCTCCTATTCCGACCCCAAAGAAGGATTTAGAACCCATCCCAGAGCCTTTGGAAGTTTTATAAGAGTCTTAGGTAAATATGCTCGTGAACAAAAAAGTTTAAGTCTTGAAGAAGCCATTCGAAAATTAAGTGGATTCCCTGCTCAAAATCTAAGACTTAAAGATCGGGGCTTACTCAAAGAAAATTACTTCGGAGATGTAGTTGTTTTTGATCCCAAAACCGTTAACGATTTAGCTACTTTTGAAGATCCACTTCAATATGCAGTAGGGGTTGAACACGTTTGGGTAAATGGAGTTCAAGTATTAAAAAACGGCAATCATACTGAGCAGTTTCCAGGACGTTTTGTCAGAGGACCGGGATATCAACCTAAAAACTAAAATACATGAAAAAAAATGTTTTTTTTACTTTATGCATCGCTTTAATCGGTTGTACTTCGACCACTCCAGATGAACAATTAGAAATGATCATTTCAAAATATGAAAACTACAACCACTCTAAAAATGATAATTTCCCTTTGGGAGATTACCGAGAATCCCGATTTGAAAACTACGCTTCTTTTTGCGATTCACTCCTTATTGAACTCAAAAAAATAGATTCTGATCAACTTAATGAAGACAATCAAATTTCTCATTCCTTACTTCATTTTTCTTTAAACGAAACAGTTGTAAAATATCAATTTAAAAGTCACTGGAATCCCATTTTATCCGATGCGGGGTTTCACTCGAGCCTTACCTATCGCGTTCGACCTATAACCAGCAAAAAAGCTGCATTGAACTATTTAAAAATACTGAAAGCCATACCCGATTATATTGAACAACAATCCAAGCTGATTAAAAAAGGGTTGGAGGCTGGAATGGGACAACCGCTGGTCATTTTTGAGGGCTATGAATCCACCTACGAACAACATATTACCCATACCGCAGAGGAAAATTACTACTATTCTCCCTTTTTAGATTTACCAGATCCCATCAGTGAAGAAGAAAAAGATTCGTTACGTCAAGCGGCAAAAGATGTAATCATGGAGCAGGTAGTACCTTCATTTGAATTTGTAAAAACTTTTTTTGAACAAACCTATTATCCTCAAACGCGAACCGAACTGGGAGTATCTTCGACTCCCAACGGATCGGCCTATTATAAAAGTAGAATTGACTTCTACACGACTTTGGATAGGACCGCACAGCAAATTCACGATTTAGGGCTAGAAGAAGTAAGTCGAATCAAAAAACAAATGTTGGATATCATCGAACAACTAGAATTTGAAGGAACGCTCTCCGATTTTATTCTATTTTTAAGAACAGACCCCCAATTTTATCCCAAAACTCCGGATGAATTGTTAATGTTTGCTCGAAACGTTTCCAAAAAGCTAGATGAACAACTCCCTCGCTTTTTTAAAACACTTCCTAGAAAACCCTACGGTGTGGCTCCAGTCCCTGCATCTATTGCTCCCAAGTACACAGCCGGGAGGTATATCGGAACCTCTCCTGAAAGCACCGATCCTGGTTACTATTGGGTAAATACCTATGACCTCCCAAGTAGGCCGCTCTATGCTATTCCCTCCTTGACCGCTCATGAAGCAGTCCCCGGACACCATTTGCAAGGAGCACTCAACAATGAACTTCCTGAGAGTATTCCAAAATTTCGACGCAATTTATACCTTTCTGCCTATGGCGAAGGTTGGGGACTTTATTGTGAATTTCTCGCCAACTCAATGGGAATTTATACAACTCCTTATGAACAC
>JAYNHN010000167.1:0-4522 GCA_038108035.1 Flavobacteriaceae bacterium | reverse complement strand
TGTACTTTTGTTTTTTCTAACAACTTATGCGCAAACTTAAAAACGAGGAACTGGACCGAAAAACCATCGCAGATTTTAAAGCGGCTGAAAAGACCTCTTTGATCTTGGTATTGGACAATATAAGAAGCTTAAACAATGTAGGATCGGTCTTTAGAACTGCCGATGCGTTTTTAGTTCAAAAAATCATTCTTTGTGGAATTACCGCTACTCCCCCCCATAAAGATATTCACAAAACTGCCTTAGGAGCAACAGAAAATGTGGAATGGGAATATGCAGAAAATGCGCTGGAGGTTGTTGAGAAATTGAAGTCAAAAGGAATTTCGACTTGGGCTATTGAACAAACCGAGCAGGCTACTGCTCTCAATCAATTCTCCCCAAATAAAAAAAAATGCTATGCTTTTGTATTGGGAAACGAGGTTCGAGGGGTTTCGCAAGAAGTGGTCAATGCCTGTGGACAAAGTCTTGAAATTCCCCAATACGGTACCAAACATTCTTTAAACATCAGTGTGGCTACAGGGGTTGTTGTATGGGATTTTTTTACAAAAATGAAGTTTGGTAAATAGTCCATAAAATTTGCTGAAATGCCTTTTCATCCCTCTCAAAATCAAGTTGAGAAACGTCTAGCGAACAAACCGGAAAAGGCAGTTCCGACTGAAGTAGTTCTTGATAACCCTTTTCTATACTTTTTAAATAGTCATCCTTGATTCCCATTTCAAAAGAGCGGGCTCGCTTTTTAATTTGAGTTTGTAAATGAGAGATTTCTGCGTGAAGATAAACCAAAAGATCTGGCTGTTTTTGATCTAGATTGGAACGCCTAAATACCGATTGATACGTTTTAAAATCTGTTTTTTCTAAATTCTGTTTCGCAAAAACCAAGGATTTGTTCAGCGTGTAATCCGACACCACTCGCACACGTTTTTTTTTCCAAAAGTCGTTTCCTTTTTCCAATCGATCATTTAAAAAAAAAGTTTCTACTGCTAAGGCGTGCTTTTGAGGATTTTGGTAAAACGCTTCTAAATGTGGATTATTGGTAAAAACCTCCTTTAAAATATCCGCTTTAAAAAAAGTTCCTATTTTTTGTGCCAAAGTCGTTTTCCCTACTCCAATATTTCCTTCAATAGCAATAAAAGGAAATACTCTAAAAATAGGCGGAGACCACTGGTCAAAAGAAAGTTTTTTCCAATGAGAACGATCGGGACTTTCTTTCAGAATGGTATCCACATTTTTTTTAAGAACGGGGTGGATAAAGTCCGAAGCTATTTCTTGCAACGGAACGAGGACAAAATTTCGTAAGTGCAACCGTGGGTGAGGTAAGATCAAATCGGAATCTGAAAATATCGAATCTCCATAAAAAAGAAGATCCAAATCAATAGTACGAGCAGAATACCTTACTTCGGTTTCTCGGGAGCGACCCAATTGAGTTTCGATTCTCAACAAAAGACGAAGTAATTCTCTTGGTGATTGGGTGGTTTTGATTCGAGCACAAGCGTTGTAGAAAGGAGTACTTTCAAAACCCCAAGCAGGTGTCTCATAAATTGATGAAAATTGTTCAACTTCTACACCTGAGTTACGGATTAAAACCACTGCTTTTTGAAGGTTATTCAAACGATCGCCTAGGTTACTGCCTAAGGATATAAAAATGGAATTGTGATTCTTCATCTTTCTACTATTTGACAAAACTACAAAACCCTATATTTGTATACACGAATCCAATATTATGAATTTTCTGAAAAATTTTCTAGCATCGATCTTAGGGACAATTACGGCCTTTATACTCTTCTTTTCTTTTTTATTAATAATCATCTCGGCGAGTGCCAGTGTAATCGGTAGTTCACTTGAAACAACTTCTGTTTCAGAGAGAAGTGTTTTAAATTTAAACCTCAATGTACCCATTGTAGATCGAACGCCTTCTTTTGATGAATTGCAAACCCTTTTGGGTTTGAATGATGAAGTTTTGGGATTACCCGAAGTGATCAAGTCGATTGATGTAGCCGCTTCCAATCCCAACATAGAAGGAATTCGTTTGCGCTCCGACATCGTCCTTGCCGGCTGGTCTCAAACCCGAAGTATTCGCAATGCGCTGAGTAAATTCAAAGAGAGTGGAAAATTTATTTATGCCTATGGAGATTTTTATTCTCAAAAAGGCTATTACTTGGCCTCTGTTTCTGATTCTATTTTCATGAATCCGGTTGGGGTCATGGAATTTAAAGGTCTCGCCTCAGAGGTTCTCTATTTTAAAGATTTTCAGGATGAATTTGGTGTTAAAATGGAGGTGGTTCGTCATGGAAAGTACAAGAGTGCAGTAGAACCGTATTTGGAAAATGAAATGAGTCCTGCAAACCGTTTTCAAATCCAAACATTGTTAGATGACATCTGGTTCACTCTCAAAAATGAAATTGCTGTTGATCGAAATCTAGAGCCGGAATTACTCGATGCAATTGCCAATGAAAACCGAATCAGCATCCCTCAAGATGCTGTTCAAGAGCATCTAGTAGATGCATTGATGTACGAAGATGATTTTGACCAACTTATCAAAACAAAACTCGAATTAGAAGATGAAGATAAATTGAAATTGGCATCTATAGGAACGGTTAATAACAGTTCCAGTAATTACAACTCTGAAATCAAAGATCGTGTTGCAGTGGTGTACGCTCAGGGACCCATACTTTATGGTGAGGGATCCGAAGGGATTATTGCTCAAGGAATTTTTGAAAGAACACTCAACGATTTGGCAAAAGACGATTGGATCAAAGCCGTCGTTTTGCGAATTGAATCCCCCGGAGGAAGTGCTTTGACCTCTGAATTGATTTGGCATACCATCGAAAAATTAAAAGAGGAAAAACCCGTTATTGTTTCCATAGGAGATGTAGCGGCCTCAGGGGGATATTACATTGCGGCTGGAGCAGATAAAATTTTTGCTGACCCCCTTAGCATTACAGGTTCTATTGGAGTGTTTGCAACACTACCCAATGCTTCCGGCTTAATGAATAATCTGGGCATCCACTCCCAATCTGTGGAAACACATGAACATGCCTTAGGATATAGTCCCTTTCAACCCCTAACAGAAAATTTTAAATCCAACATTAGAAAAGGAATTGAAAATACCTATGAGACTTTTAAACAGCGTGTTATAGAGGGTCGTTCTCTTTCTCCTCAAGAAGTAGAAAATTTAGCTCAGGGGAGAGTTTGGTCTGGAAAACAAGCTTTAGACAACGGTTTGATTGACGAATTGGGCGAACTTTCTGATGCCCTTAAGGCTGCGGCTGAAGCTGCTGAAATCTCTGAATACAATGTTCTTGAATATCCTAAATTTGAGCAGAATTTAGAAAATATGCTCGGTGGAATCAGTCCTTCTTTGGAGATTAAATCCCCTTGGATACAATGGCTCCCTAAAACTCTTCAAGCTCAACTAAAACAACCTCAAAACACAAATCCATTACTCTCTATTCAAACGCTTATGCCATTTGAACTAAGTATACAATAAAATGACGGACTCAAAAAAAGAACTCGCCAAGAAAATCTATCTTTATCTTGCCGCTTTATTTATTACCTCCTTGGTGGTTTCCAACTTGATCTTTCAAAAGTTTTTTTATTGGAAGCCTTTTGAATGGACCATTTTTGGGAACACACTCTTTGAGCTGTCTGTCGGTATCCTCCCCTATCCCATTACTTTTTTGATTACTGATTTGATCTCTGAAATTTATGGTAAATCCAAAGCCAATCAAGTTGTGGTTGCGGGAATTTTTGCTTCTTTTTTTTCTATGGGGATCTTGTTGATTTCCAGCTGGGTTCCTGCAATTGAAAATTCCCCTATTGATGACGCAACTTTCAATCGTGTATTTGCTCTGTCGCCTGTTGCCGTTCTAGCCTCTATGATTGCGTATCTCTTAGCCCAGTTTGTCGATATTAGAATCTATCATTTTTGGAAAAAATTGACCGATGGAAAATTACTTTGGTTGCGAAATAATTTTTCCACTTTTAGTTCTCAATTTATTGATACTACCTTTGTCATAGGTCTTTTATGTTTTTTTAACGTATTACAGTGGGGACAGTTTTGGGGATTGGTTTGGTCGGGTTTTTTATTTAAAATTCTGGTTGCGGCATTGGACACTCCTTTACTGTATCTTTTTGTTGCTCTGTTTAGAAAAAAATTCAATCTGAAGCGTAATGATGAAATAAAAATTTAACAGTTTATGAATACCAAAACTCCCGGCGTACGACTTAACAAATACCTTAGTGAGATTGGACATTGCTCCCGTCGAGCAGCGGACAAATTAATTGAAGAAGGACGAATAACCATCAATGGGTTAGAGGTAGTTATGGGTCAAAAAGTCATGCCTCAAGATCAAATTGAAGTGGATGGGGTATTGGTTGAAAACCTTCAAGAAAAAACCGTTTATATCGCCTTCAACAAACCTGTGGGTATTGTTTGTACTACAGACACACGGGTCGAAAAAGACAATATCATTGATTATATCAACTACCCCTCACGGATTTTTCCCATCGGCAGACTGGACAAGCC
>JAYNHN010000166.1:0-4536 GCA_038108035.1 Flavobacteriaceae bacterium | reverse complement strand
TGGCTTTAGTCGAAGTAGTATTATGCTTATTTCCGTTCTAAAGATTTATTTATGGGGATGATTATTTAAATTTATAAACAAAATTTAAAGATATTAATGTATATCGCTAAGGTTGCTAACTTTACCTATTAAAAAACCACTAATTACTTTAATAATTATGAAAACGAACGGTTTGTTTTATGTTTTGTTAATGTTGGTATCAGTAGTTTTTGGCCAGCAAACCTCAAAGACCAAAGTAGTGTTGATAACCTTAGATGGATTTCGATGGCAAGAATTATTTCAGGGAGCAGACTCTTTGTTAATCGCTCATCCTGATTATACAAAAGACAGTACGAGCTTAAAAAAACGATTTTGGAGAACCACTATCAAGGAACGAAGAACCGCTTTAATGCCTTTCTTTTGGAACGAAGTGGTTAAAATGGGTCAAATGTTAGGAAATCGATCTATTGGAAGTAGATTTGATTTGACTAATAAACTTCTTTTTTCCTATCCGGGTTACAATGAAATCTTATCCGGTTTTGCAGACGATCAAAGAATTACCAGCAATGACAAATTCAATAACCCCAATCAAACGGTATTGGAAATTGTGAACAATCATCCCAAACATAAAGGTAAAGTAGCTGCATTTGGGAGTTGGGATGTTTTCGACTTTATAGTCAACGAAGAGCGATCGGGAATTCCAGTAAATTCTGGTTTTGAACCTGCTAAGGGCGATTCTTTAACTTCCCGAGAACGTTTTTTAAACGAAATACAGCTAAAAACCCCCAGTCCATGGAGCAGTGTTCGACTGGATGTTTTTACTCATTATTATGCACTCGAATACATAAAGAAAAGACATCCGGATTTGATATATATCGCTTATGGAGAAACAGACGATTTTGCTCACGATGGAAATTATGAAGACTATTTACTTTCAGCCAATCGAACCGATGCCATGATCAGGGAACTATGGGAGTTCACTCAAAAGGTACCTTATTACCAATCCAATACCCTATTCATTATCACAACGGACCATGGGAGGGGAACGCAACCCATTGATACTTGGCGAAATCATGGCAGTGATGTTTCAAATGCCAATCAAGTATGGTGTTTGATCTTTGGAAGTGGAGTACTTCCTCTGGGAGAAGTGAAAAACGGTTTATATTTCAGTACTCAGATTGCTCCAACAATCCTTAAATCCTTTGAGATCAAACAAAATAAAAAACAAATGAAAGCTTCTGCCATTTGGTGATTTTGGATCCCATTTTTAAAAAAAAAGTGTTAAACAAAAAAAAAAAAACTATATTTGTATAAACTATAACGCCTATACATTAAAATTACTTTAAAAGTTTCGAATACTAACCGCTCATAGAGCCCAAAGTAATTTATTGTTATGGATCGTTATAATTCCTTTATACCTAATGATGCAAGCTTAATCAGTGACTACCTATCAGGTTCCGAACTTGCATTAGAAAAGCTAATCAATCGTCATCAATTGCGTATCTTTAATTTTATCAATTCCAAGGTAAATGATCGGGATATTGCCGAAGATCTTTTTCAAGACACTTTTATTAAAGTGATTAAAACCTTAAAAAATGGGGTTTACAATGAAGAAGGTAAATTTTTACCCTGGGTCATGCGAATTGCTCACAACTTGGTGATCGATTATTTTAGAAAAAGCAATCGAATCCCAACAATTGAAAATAACGATGAGTTCGATATTTTTCAATTTATATCCGACAGCAGTCCAAATGCAGAACGTTCCCTAATCAATGAACAGGTTGTTAGGGATTTGCAGAAGTTAATACAAAAACTACCTGAAGATCAAAAGGAAGTTTTAATCATGCGTTTTTATCGTGATATGAGCTTTAAGGAAATCGCAGAAAATACAAACGTGAGTATCAATACCGCACTTGGAAGAATGCGCTATGCAGTGATCAATCTTCGAAAATTAATTGAAAGTAACCAAATTGTTTTAGAAGCTTAACAATTTTTGTTAATTTTTGTCGTTAATAACATGCAAATTGATACTAATGGCAAAAAATTACATTTCTAAAAAAAAGAATGCAACAGAATCCAGACCCCGTAAGGTGGTGGTGCAACGCATTTTAGCATTTTCTCGTTCTTATCAAGAAACCCGTTCTGAAAAGTCACCATTGGATTTATTAAAGAATTAAGTTTATTGGTTGAGCTTTTTGAGTATGGATTTCCTGCCGATGGTTCGAGTGATCAGATCTTTCTCTAGATCCCATCCTCTAGCGGGTGAATACTCTCGTCCATACCAGATAATTTGTAAGTGAAGATTGTTCCATTTTTCTTTTGGAAATAATCGCTTTGCATCTCGTTCGGTTTGAACTACATTTTTTCCATTACTAAAACCCCACCGGTACATTAAACGATGGATATGAGTATCTACCGGAAAAGAAGGAACTCCGAATGCTTGTGCCATTACTACGCTGGCTGTTTTATGTCCAACAGCTGGCAATTCTTCTAAGGCTTCCAAATCTTGAGGAACTTTTCCTTGGTGCTCGTCCAATAGTATATGTGACAATTCATAAATGCCCTTGGATTTCATGGGTGATAGTCCAACGGGCTTGATGATTTTACGAATTTCCTCAACACTTAATTGGATCATGGCACTGGGGGTTTTGGCTCTTGCAAACAGGAGTGGGGTGATTTTATTTACACGTACATCCGTACTTTGAGCAGATAATAAGACAGCAATTAATAAAGTGTAAGGGTCGCTATGATCAAGAGGGATGGGTATTTCAGGATATAATTTTTCTAAATTTTTGATAGCAAAATCAACTTTCTCTTTTTTAGTCATTACTATTTTTTTATCTTTCGAATGTACTAAAAACGCTATGAATATGAAAACACTCAAAGTAGGAGAGGCAGTCCCTCCTTTTACTGTCAACGACCACGAGGGAAATCCTCAGAGTTTGGATTTATACAAAGGATCCAAAATTGTTGTATTCTTTTATCCAAAGGCCAATACACCCGGCTGTACCGCCGAAGCCTGTGATTTAAGGGATCATTACAAAGAATTGAAGGAAGCGGGTTACGTCCTTTTGGGAGTGAGTGCAGACAGTGAAAAAAAACAGAAAAATTTTGCTGATAAATACGAATTCCCTTTTCCTTTATTAGCCGATACTGAAAAGGTGGTAATTGATGCTTTTGGAGTTTGGGGACTTAAAAAATTCATGGGTAAAGAATACGATGGAATCCATAGAAAAACTTTTTTGATAGACGAAAATGGGATTGTAGAACGGGTTATTGACAAGGTGAAAACCAAAACGCATGCATCTCAGATACTGGAAGGAGCGTAGTTTAGATTATTCTTTGAAACCAAACATATGTTCCTTTCGAATCAACTCAGCAATTCCGTTAGGAAGTTCTTCTTCCCAACCTTCTTCTTTACTTTTAATTTTGTTAAGAATCGTTCTTGAAAAAATAGTTAAATACTCTTCCTCATAGTCAAATATATCTACGATTTTTCCATTGTATTTAAAAAATTTGTAAAAATCTTTCATTCGAGGATGAAGCTTTAGATTGTTACTATTGATTACTTCTCCGGTCTGTTCATGACGCATGGGGTATAAATATACCTTGAGATTGTTGTGAAACATTTTACCAAAGGCTTCCAGAATTCCACCACTGAGGTCTTGATAATAATATTCATCAAAAATCTCAACGAAGTTATTCACTCCCATGGTAAGACCCACCTGCTTTTTGGTATAATGAGAGAAATAATCAACTAATTTGAAATACTCTTGGAAATTAGAAATCATAACTGTGTGTCCCAATGAGCAAAGAAGTTTGGCACGATCCATAAAATCTTTTTCATCAATTTCGCCTTGTGCTCTAAGATTGGATAAAGTAATTTCAAAAATCACCTCTGTTTTTTCTGCATTGACATTTTCCTCTCTAGAAAAAATTTCATAGGATTTTTCAAACATGTCAATATTTACCTTGGTGACAGGACGAAAACTTCCTCTTAGAGCCAAAATGTTTTTTTTATAAAGAATTCGAGCTGGAAGAATATTATTACCATTTGAATCAAACATCACGGCATCAGTCATTCCGTTTCGAATGAGTTGTAAACTCATCAACCGATTATCCACATTTTCAAACTTAGGACCCGAAAAATTAATTGTATCAATTTCCACAGCATCTTGATCAATGTGATCGTACAGATATCTCAATAATTTTTTAGGATTATGGTGTTTGTAAAAGGCACCATAAACAAGATTAACACCCATAATTCCGACTACTTCTTGTTGCAAACGTGCTTCGGTTTGATGGAAACGAACGTGCAGCGAAATTTCGCTATAGGGTTCATTGGGCTGAGTTTGAAAGCGAATTCCAATCCATCCGTGTCCTTTATATTTTTTGGCAAAATCAATGGTAGCAATGGTATTGGCAAGGGTAAAAAACATTTTGTTCGGGTGTTCGTCCTTAGGAATACGATTTTCCAATAAGCGCATTTCATGGTCGAGCATTTTTCCCAAACGTGCTTCGGTTACATAGCGACCATCATCTTCTTCACCATAGATC
>JAYNHN010000165.1:0-4667 GCA_038108035.1 Flavobacteriaceae bacterium | reverse complement strand
TTTGAATCCTGAGACCGAAGGTTTTCTTTTAGAATTTAAAGGATCATTTTATTTAATACGCGTCACCTTTAGAGATCCAAATCGATCATCCATCAAAAATTGATCCTCCAGGCCTTTAAAATATTGATCAGTGGCTTTTTTACATCCACCCCAATCGTTGTAATCATCTAAAAGGATACTTCCACCGGGGATAAGGTTGGGCCAGATTTGCTCCAGACAGGAGGTTACCGGATCGTACCAATCGACATCGATATGAGCAAAAACAACCGGTTCATTAATATGGAGAGTGTTTTGAACCAAACCTTTGATTAGATCAATATTTTCCCGATCCATATGAATATCAAAATCTGCCAAATTTTTCTTTACGGTTTCCAATAAATGATCTTGATATCCATAATAAAGCTCACCCCCAATACCCTTGGATTTTCCTTCTTTGATCTCTTTAAATCGATCGTGAACGTCTTGGGTGTCGTTATCAGAAGGAGGGGGAATCATCTCAAACACATCGTAAATCTTGAATTTAGAGTGGGTGTTTTTTAATTTAGATATTAGAATAGAAGATCCTCCCAGTGCACAACCCGCTTCAATAAAAAGTCCCCTATATCCCTTTTGTTCAATTGAGTTGAGGGTATGCACGATAGCGGCAAGTTTTGATAGAGTAAGGTAAGTGAGATTTTTACTTTTAATTTCTGAAATGAGTTTTCTTTCTTCCGAACTCAATTTCATCAATCGTTTTTTATCTTTTTGATCTTGGATAAAATAATTTATTTTTCTTATGATTTTAGTGAATATCATTTTTGGATCGATGCTTTAAACGCCTAAAATTAAAAAATAAAACGGAGGACTTTTTCGATAATATGGATCCATTTTATACTCCAATAGGAATAAAGTTAGCTGTGTTGAGATTCTATTTTTATACCTTATCACAATTTAACAGAAAGTTGACACTATCGTTTTCTGGGGTCTCTATGGACATTTTTTTTGAAGAAAGAATTTTCAAAGACGGGTTTTACAATTTTTTCTTTTTGGGCAGGATCTTTTTTGAGAAATTTTTTGGGACGGGTGGGTCTTTTTTCAAAGCCTCCACCACAATTGGGGCAAACATTTTTTAAGATTTGCGAAACACAATTACTACAAAAAGTACATTCGTAGGAACAGATCATAGCTTGATCACTATCGTTGGGTAGATTTTTACCACAATTTTCGCAATAGAGCCTAATTTGAAGCATTGATCGTTTTATGGTTTCACCCCTAAGCTTTTTTGAATCAACTCCACTTCGGATTTTCTATAAGGAGTGCCGTCGGGCCGTAAAATATCGTGAAACCAAGTTTCAGGTTCATTGGTAAAGGTTTTGGTCCAGGATTCCCAAGGATAAATGGTTTGCGATTTTCCAGAAACAAATCCCCAATTGTAAGCCGCTACTCGTGCCTCTTTAAAAACGGGGAGCAGTCCCTCAAAGGTAGAACCCGCTGTTCTTGCCATATATTCTGTACACATTATTGGTCGATTGGATTGGGCAAGTCGGTTCATATACATCTTTGTGCTTTCGGTATCATCATAGGCATGAAAACTGATTAGGTCTGAATGTTGATAAGCAAATGTATCGATGGCAGAAAACTCCTCGATTTTTTTTCGCTGTCCGGTCCAAACGGCAACGGTAATGGGTTGAGAGGGATTGACCTCACGTGCCCAGCGGAACACTTTTTCCATAAATTCCAAAGAATAATCTGCCTTGTTTTCAGGTTCGAGATAATCGTAGCTATTGGGATTCGTATTTCCTGGCTCGTTATACAAATCCCAAATCAAAACGCGCTTATCCTTAGAGAAGGCAGAAAGAATTCCTTTAATATACCCTTCCAGTTGGTTGTTTCGATTTGAATCGATGAGTACCTCTCGACCCGGGCTTTGAACCCACCCTGAATTGTGAACGTGGGGTTTGGGATCTCTTTGCTTTCCAAGTTTGGGCATCGGATCCCAAACATCATCGAGTAAAACAAACATGGTTTTAATTTTGTGAGAATCTGCAATATTTAAAAAAGTGTCCATCCGTTTGATCAGTCCCTGCGCATCTTGTTCCCATAATAAATGGTGTAAAAACACCCGCATAGTATTCATTCCTAGCTCTTCAGCCCACTGAAACTCTTGATTGATTTGTTTCGGATTAAAAGTGTCGGCTTGCCACATCTCCAGTTGGTTTATAGCGGATGCGGGAGCATAGTTGGCCCCAACCAACCAGGGTTGTTGTTCGTACCATTTTTGAATTTGCTCCTCACTCCAACGAGTGGAAGGTTTTTCCGGTTCTTTGACCTGAGAGTTACATCCCATTAAAAAACAGAATATTGTGACAAGGGCGAAATAGGGTAGTGACTTAACGTTCATTATTAAAATTGATTGTTCAATTCTCAAATTTAATAAATATGTTAAAATGAAAAAAAAAGGAAAGGACTTCGATCAAACATTGACGTCAAAGAGATAGCCCACCAAAGCGGTTAATCCCATAGTAAAAGTCCCCCAAAAAGTAATGCGAATTACTGCTTTCTTGATTTTAAATCCGCCCGTTTTGGCAGCAATAATACCTAGAATAATTAAAAAAAGTATCGCAGAGGTATAGAGGTAGATTCCCATGTTTTTTAATGGAAAAAAAAAGGTCACCAAAAGGGGAAGGAGTCCCCCCACACTAAAAGCAGCTCCGGAGGCCCAAGCCGCTTGTATGGGATTGGCTTGACTGGTTTCTGTAATTCCCAGTTCGTCTCGTACATGGGCACCTAAGGCATCCTTTTCAGTTAATTCTTTGGCAACAATTTGTGCAGTTTCTCTTTTCAGTCCCCTTTGCCGATAGATTTCTGCTAAATATTGGAGTTCAGCCTCGGGTTGTTCTTTCAACTCTCTGCGTTCCCGTTCTATATCGGCCTGTTCAATATCGGTTTGAGAACTCACGGATACATACTCACCTGCAGCCATAGAGAGTGCCCCGGCCACCCAACCCGCAAGAGTAGCCAATACGATAGGCTCTCTTAAGTCACTTGCAGCAGCCAGGCCCACTGCAATACTGGCTGTGGACAAAATACCGTCATTTGCTCCCAGAACAGCAGCTCGTAACCAGTTACTTCTTTGGATAAAATGATTGTCCAGATAATGATCTAAATCTTCCTTCGTGTTTTTTGGGTTTTCCATTTTTTGGTTGCTCGGAATAAGATTTGTTTTTCTACTAAGATAATTATTTTTTAAAAGGGAACATTTCGGTGTTTTTGAACATCCCAACTTTTTAAGATGTTGAATTAATCTAAATACTGCTTGAGGCCATTAATGATTCATTTATAGTATTTTGATTTTCTTTTTGATTTATAAGGCTTGGTTTCATCAAGTAAAATGGCTTCTTCTATTATTTTATAGATTCTTTGAGTTGGTATTTCAGATACATTTTCAAATTCAATACTGTAAACCTGTTTTCTTCCTTTGCTATCCAAAATACCCCAATGGTTTGAAAGTTCATTTCCCCTAACAAATGCAAATTCTATTTTGCTATCTTTTGTAGGGTTTAAGTAGCAAATCCAACTTCTACCATAGTAAAAGGGAATTTTAAATCTAATTTTTTCGGTCAAATTTAACTCCAAAGTCAACAAGTTATGGAATTGAAGCATCACTTCTTGTTGCTCTCCTTATAATTGATAAATAAAATGTTCTACTTCGTTCATTTTTCGATTTCTCATTGTACCATCAAGGTTGAGCGTAGGTGAAGTAGCTTCTTCTAATAGCTATGACCATTACACACAGTATTGTTTAGAGGTTTTTACAACTGGGCTCTCAATTCTATAAGTCTTATTTTAAGTGATTCTGCTCCTGATTTATCCAAACCTTGAAGCGTTTGGTTCACTATATCAAGTGCCTTTTCTCTATCTTTAATAGCAACTATCTTGGCTTTTACAGAAGCAGTAATAACCTTAGCTTCTTGTGAAAAATATCGTGCTCTCGGATTTTTGAATTTTATCAATTGTTGTTCTGCTTCTTTTATTCGCCCACTTAAGTAGAAGTAATTAGCCAGAAATGCCCGTGCCTGCATCTCATAAAATATTTCACTACTTTCCAGAAAATTGACTGCGTTTTTAAGCAATTCAATAGCCTCATCATTTTTTCCAGTTTCCCAGAGGTATCTCGAATAATAAACATCGAAGACGTATTTATCCCTGTCGTCTTTTTGTTTACTTATTTCCAATGCTTGTTCATAAATAGGTTTGGCGTCTCTTATTTTATTTTGTGTCAACAAGGTTTCCCCTAAGTTTATGTTTGCTTCAATAATGGCATGCCTGTCATTATCAATTTGCGCTTGTTTCACTGCCATACGTCCATATTCCTCAGATTTTGACAAGTTGTTGATAAGCCTGTACTGCCAAGTTAGGTTCATCAAAGTGTTCCATCTTCCATTGTTCTTTTCAATTTTCGCATAATAGTCATTAGCAAACTTCATATACTCAATGGCCTCTTTCAGCAATACTTTCCCGGAAACCGTAGCATCATAACCATAATTGTTATAGACTATTGCTTTTGCATTATCATCATCCATTTGATCAACAACGAATAATTTCCGATTGTTATGCTCAAGGTTTTCATCAAAGCCTCTGCATTTTTTAAAATACGCCCAGCTCACCGTGTTGTTGATATTATATTC
>JAYNHN010000164.1:0-4681 GCA_038108035.1 Flavobacteriaceae bacterium | reverse complement strand
AAAACGTGCCATTTACGAATGCCTTAGACAGTCATTTGACCGACCGAAAATGACATTAACGTAAACGCAAAATATTCAGTAGGAGTCTGTCAGAAAACACCACTGATCATAGAATAAAATCCAACGTTTTTAGATACACAAATTGCTTGTTAAAAAGAGTATCTTGCTAGTTGTTAAACCTAACACAGTAGAAAAAAAGATGAAACGCATTCAACTTTTTGAATTTGAAGATTACAGGCAGCTACCCAGTTCCATCCGTTCAACGATGACTAAGCTGATAGTCGTTTTACAAAAGGGCTTAAAAATTCCCGAATTGATTTCAGACTTATTGGCTAAGGTACATCAGCAACATCCGTTTACTCAAATAGTAGATTTGGGTTCAGGCTCGGGAGGGGTAATGCCTGAAGCGGTTCAGCACTTCAATACTCAACGATCCGATTCACCGGTTCCTCTAAGGTTGACGGATCTGTATCCGGATGTAAATTTTGTGGATCAATTTAACAAACAGCAACACCCGAATCAGACCTATTTAACCACTCCTGTCGATGCAACCGATCTTAGCAATTCCCCCAAAGGGTTAAAAACACTGTTTAACAGCTTTCATCACATGCCTCCCAACGCAGCGCGAACGATTCTTCAAAATGCTCAGACCCATCTCGAACCCATATTAATATACGAAATGGCAGAAAACACGATTCCCCTATTTCTTTGGTGGTTGTTACTTCCCTTGTCCTTGCTTATTTTAATGGTCATGACACTCTTTATGTTGCCTTTTGTAAAGCCATTGGGTTTGAAGGATATATTGTTTACCTATCTAATTCCAATTGTTCCGATATGTTATGCTTGGGACGGCCAAGCCTCTTTACCTAGAATGTATACCTTTTCAGACATTGAAAAAGAATTGCTTCCCAAACCGGTGTCGAATTACCATTGGGAAATGGAACCCGTTCGTAAAAAGAACGGAAAAAAAAGCGGCTATTATCTATTAGGTCTTCCAATTTCGGATAAAAAATAAAACCGTTGTTACTAGAGTTGAGAGGTTAGGCTACTCTAAAGAAAAGCAAAAGACTGTTTTTAGAAGACACGGGCGAATCAAAATTTGGGGTTTATATGGTAAAAAGTAAGGTGAAATTGAGTTCTTTTTTGAGCTTGAGAAAAAGACACACAAACCTGCATTTCATTGCAATTCCCTACCTTTGTACAACGTTCATCACTTAAAACAACGTATAGCATGCAACTGTACAATACTTTAAGCGCAAAAGAGCGAGCGCAACTCATCGAAGAAGCGGGTAAAGAACGACTTACGCTCTCTTTTTATCAATACGCTCAGATAGGCAATCCGAATTTATTGCGAGATCATTTGTTTATTCAGTGGGATCCATTGGAGGTTTTGGGTCGTATTTATGTGGCTCAAGAGGGAATTAACGCACAACTTTCCGTTCCGGCGGTTCAATTCGAAGCGTTTAAAAACACCTTGGAGGACATTCTTTTTCTCCAAGGCGTTCGACTTAATATTGCCCTAGAGCAAGACAACAAATCGTTTTTAAAATTGACCATTAAAGTGCGATACAAGATTGTAGCAGACGGTCTGGAAGACTACCAATTTGACGTTACCCAAAAGGGTAAACATGTCAATGCCGAAGAATTCAATCAACTACTATCAGACCCCAATACGATTTGTGTGGACATGCGCAATCATTACGAAAGTGAGATCGGCCATTTTAAAGGAGCCGTTACCCCAGATGTAGACACCTTTCGAGAATCATTACCCATTATTGAAGAAGATTTGGCAGAACACAAAAGCGACAAAAATCTTTTAATGTATTGTACTGGAGGGATTCGATGTGAAAAAGCATCTGCTTACTTTAAACACAGAGGTTTTGAAAACGTATATCAGCTAGAAGGAGGGATTATTGAATACGCTCGACAGGTGAAAAATAAAGAGTTAGAAAATAAATTTGTAGGAAAAAACTTTGTCTTTGACGAACGTCGGGGAGAACGTATCTCGGAGGATATCATCGCCCAATGCCATCAATGTGGCACAGCCTGTGACACCCATGTGAATTGTGTTAACGAGGCCTGCCACTTGCTATTCATTCAATGCGACTCTTGTCAGGAAAAAATGCAGCAATGTTGCTCAACTCAATGCAAAGAAATCATTGCTTTGCCCATCGAGAAGCAAAGGGCTTTGCGAAAAGGAACACACAACAGCAATAAAATTTTTAAAAAAGGAAGATCCGAAGTTTTAAAATTTAAACAGTAATTTAAGAGTTTTTTACAAGAACATTCTTTGAAATCCCTTTATATTTAGAATCTTAAACTAGAACTATGAGTTGTAGCAATTGTTCAAATGCTTCCGGATCCCCAAGGGGCTGTAAAAGCAATGGTACTTGTGGAAGCGACAGTTGCAACAAATTGACCGTATTTGACTGGCTTGAAAACATGGATCCTCCAAAAGGGGAAGAAACCCCCACTTTTGTGGAGGTGCGATTTAAAAATAGTCGTAAAGAATTTTTTCGTTTTCCCAAGGAGCTGTATCCTCGAACTGGGAATTTAGTTATTACTGCTGTAGATCACGGCTACGACCTAGGGATGGTGACTCTGTCGGGAGGACTGGTACAAGCGCAAATGAAGCGTAAAAAAATTCTGCCGGATAGTGATAAAATAGGGTCGATTTTACGCTTAGCCAATGACCAAGAAATTGAACGATGGCATCAAGCACGTAATCGAGAGGCTGAGGTTCAGAAACGCTCTCGAGAACTGGCCATTGCATTGAATCTCGATATGAAAATATCAGATGTTGAATTTCAAGGAGATGGAAAAAAGGCTACTTTTTATTATACAGCAGATAAACGAGTCGATTTTAGACAATTGATCAAGGACATGGCACAAGCTTTTTCAATTCGGATTGAAATGCGGCA
Source organism: Flavobacteriaceae bacterium (assembly GCA_038108035.1). Classification (GTDB taxonomy): domain Bacteria; phylum Bacteroidota; class Bacteroidia; order Flavobacteriales; family Flavobacteriaceae; genus MS024-2A. The sequence goes on along the minus strand of JAYNHN010000164.1, from coordinate 1,760 downwards.
AATCGGACTTCGGCAAGAGGCATCCCGTTTGGGAGGAATCGGTTCTTGTGGACGGGAATTATGTTGTTCGACCTGGCTTACGGATTTCCGTTCTGTATCATCTGGGGCAGCGAGGTATCAGCAGCTTTCCTTGAACCCTCAAAAATTATCAGGTCAATGTGGTCGATTAAAATGTTGTCTCAATTATGAGTTGGACGCTTATCGATCTACTATCAAATTGTTTCCCAAACCGGAGGTTAAATTACGGACAGAGAAGGGAGTAGGGATTTTTCAAAAAATGGATATTTTTAAAGGAGTGGTCTGGTATAGTTACAAAAAAGAATGGATTACTTGGCACAAGTTGACGGCAGAAGGGGCTCGAACCATCATAGAAAAAAACAAAGCGAACGAAACGGTAGAAAGTCTAGAAGCTTTTTCAGTAGATGAACCCAAACCTGAAGAAAAACTATTTGATAGTGTTGTGGGTCAAGACAGCTTAAGCCGTTTTGATCAACCCAAAAGAAGACCCCAAAACAAAAGACGAAAAAATAAAAGAAAACAAAGAAACGGAGCAAGGAAAAATGTTTAAACGTATAATTGTATTCGGCTTTCTAATGATCAGTTTGTCCTGTAGTCAAGATCAAAAGGTCTCTATGTATCAGTCGGTAACGAATGAAGAGCTCTCGACTCGCCCCCTTGTTTTTGATATACCGGAAACGGTAATGGACACCGTACGGAAAAACGTATTTATCCGTTTACGAAACGATAACGCCTATGAATTTTCCAATATTTTTTTAATTGCAACTTTGACTGCTGGAGATAAACAAATTGTTCAAGACACTTTGGAGTATGCTATGGCTGCTCCCGACGGAACTTGGTTGGGAACCGGATTTGGAGAAGTAAAAGAGAGTAAGTTGTGGTGGAAACAAGGAGTTCTTTTTCCTAAAGAACGCCCAATTAAAATTAAAATCTCTCAAGCGATGCGCAATAACGGTCAAACAAAAGGCGTTCCAAAATTAAATGGAATTCTTACCGTAGGGATTTCCATTGAACACCAAATAGAAAAGTAAAATGGCAAGAAAGAGAAAAAAAAAGGGGGCAAACAAAAAATACATTTGGTCTATTTGGATCCTGTTTTTTATAGGGATCAGCAGTGTTTTTTTTCTTTTTGGGGGAGCCGCTTTGGGTTTGTATGGACCCATGCCAGACCTCCAAGAATTGGAAAACCCCAAAACGAATTTGGCCTCCCAAATCATCTCTTCTGATGGAGTGATATTGGGGAAATATTATTTTACGGACAATCGAACACCCATCACTTTTGAGGAGTTACCTAAAAGCCTTTTGGATGCGCTTATTGCAACAGAGGACGAACGGTTCTACGAACATTCCGGGATTGACTGGAAAGGGACGTTACGGGCTTTTGTTTATTTGGGAAAAAGAGGAGGTGCTAGTACCATCACCCAACAGTTGGCCCGACAGATTTTTGTAGGGACACGTGATCGAAGTACAGTAAAGGCAGTCCTCCAAAAAGCACAAGAATGGGTCATTGCAATTCAGTTAGAACAACGGTACACCAAAAAAGAAATATTGGCCATGTACCTCAACAAATACGACTTTGGATACCAGGCCGATGGAGTCCAATCGGCTGCAAAAATATTTTTTAATAAAACACCCCAAACATTAGGAGTTGAAGAGTCAGCCACCTTAGTAGGGATGCTAAAAAACTCTTCATTGTACAATCCCATACGAAGACCCGAACAGGTCAGGGAACGCAGAAATAT
>JAYNHN010000163.1:0-4730 GCA_038108035.1 Flavobacteriaceae bacterium | reverse complement strand
TCTTTCGATGGTGATTCCCAATTGTCTGAATACAGCGGGCATTTGTCCCAAATGTACCCAACTGACATTTTTTATATTGATTTCACTTTGAGTCATGGCTGCCAATCCTACCCAACTTCCAATTTCGATCATATCGGGTAGTAATCGATGTTGGGTACCTCCTAGCTGGGAAACCCCCTCAATGGTGAGCAAGTTAGATCCAACTCCATTAATTTTAGCACCCATTCGATTGAGCATAAGACACAATTGTTGAAGGTAGGGTTCACAAGCTGCATTGTAAATGGTAGTAGTTCCTTTTGCCAAAACAGCTGCCATTACAATATTGGCAGTACCTGTTACAGAAGCTTCATCTAGTAGGAGATTGGCTCCGTTTAGTTGTTGAGCTTCGACACTGTAGAAATGATCCTCTTTATTGTAGTTGAATTGAGCCCCAAGTTGAATCAAGCCATCAAAATGGGTATCAAGACGGCGTCTTCCAATTTTATCACCTCCGGGTCTGGGAATACTCCCTTTTCCAAAACGAGCTAATAGCGGGCCCACTAACATAATTGAACCTCTAAGTCCTCTCCCGTCAATTTTAAATTGATCCGAGTTGAGGTATTCCATATTTACCGAATTTGCCTGAAAGGTGTAAGTGTCCGTTGCTGTTTTTTCAACTTTCACTCCAAAATTGACCAATAAACGAATTAATTTATTGACATCTATAATATCTGGGATATTAGAAACACTGACTTTTTCTGGGGTCAATAAAACAGCACATAAGATTTGTAGGGCTTCGTTTTTGGCTCCTTGGGGAGTAATATTGCCTTTGAGGGGATGCCCCCCTTCAATAACAAATGATTCCATGCATTAATAACGTTTGCGATTATTTCTTTTGCGTTGTTTGTTATTGCTTTTCGGTCCGTTACCGTTTTTGGACTTAAACTTGAGTAACTCAACCGTGTCAGAAAGGGGGAGTTGTTCGGCCGATACCTTTAGTTTTCCATTGGAAAGCTCATCCAGGTGTGCCAGAATGACCACATCTTCGACAGAATCTTTATTCCAATTTAAAAAACTCTTTTTCATATGATTGGCAATGGTAAAAACCAAAACATCCTTCATCTCGCCTTCTTCCCAATCCACAGCAATATCAATCATACGTTTGATATTGTTACCGTAAAAACGGTATTTGGGATAGTTTTGAGGATAAGGCAACTTCTCGGGTTTCATTGCTAAAACTTCTGCTTGAGGTTTTTCAAAAGGACTTTCGACATCAATATCAAAATTGGCCATAATAAAAAATTGATCCCAAAGTTTATGCTGAAAATCGGGAACATCTCTAAGATGCGGGTTGAGATTCCCCATTACACCAATGATTGCTTTTGCTTTTTTGTTTCGCTCCTTTGGATCGGATTCTGCTTTAGCTTGTTCAATCATTATATGAATATGTCTCCCGTATTCTGGGATAATTAGTTGCTTGCGCTTGGTGTTGTATTGCAAGGTGCTCATAAAATTTTACTAGTAAGTGCTTGTGATTTAAATATATTGCAAAATACTAAAATCTATTGAATCCATTCGATTTTATTGAAAAATTACAATGCCATAACTCCTTCCAGATGGCTGGCTTGCTTATAAATTTCAATAACCTGGTCAGCAGAATCCATTCGAACTCGAATACTGAGACTCGTAAAAGTCTTTTTTGAGGATTGTTTAACTGTAAACTGGGGGTGATAGGAATCAAAAAGTAATTTAAGTTTATCCAAGTGAGGCGATTCGGATTTCACTACGAATTTAAATAGATAAGTACCCGGCCAGTTTTGAGAAAGAATCAACTGATTACGAAATCGTGAATAAAAACTTTCAGACTCTGTGTGGGATTGCGACAAGGCGATTATTTTTGTGCAAAGATACAGGTTTTATATTTGTTAAAAATAATTTATGCAAAATAAGAGAGTGGTAATCAGTGGTGCGCCGGGGGCAGGAAAAACTAGTCTCATTGAAGGGTTGCAAGCTAGGGGGTACGAAACCTTTCAGGAATATTCTCGTACCCTTATCGAAGAAGGAAAAAAGCAAGGGAAGTCTAATTTTTTTCTTTCGGATCCACAAGAGTTTAGCGAGCGAATTTTTTTGGGAAGGAAAGCCCAATTTGAAGCAGCTCATACTTTGGAAAAGGATGTTAAGAATGCTCTGGTCTTCTACGACCGAGGAATCCATGATATTCAGGCGTATTTAGAAGCGATCCATCAGTCCAATTCAAGTTGGGAGAATCGAGTCCGTTTGTTTCAATACGATTTTGTTTTTTTGGTTGAACCTTGGGAAGCCATCTATCAAAAAGACAAACAACGTTTGGAGTCTTTTCAGCAAGCAGAGATGTATTTTCCTTTTATCGAGCGAATTTTCGAAAAAAACCATACGGTCGTTCTCATTCCCAAAATGAGTATTGAAGATCGGATTGAATTTGTGGAGGATTATTTGTAAACTCATCATGGATAAAGAGACGATACTAAAAAAATATTGGGGATTTACCTCTTTTCGTCCTCTTCAGAAAGAGATCATCGATTCGGTCCTGTCTGGTAAAGATACGATTGCGTTGTTGCCAACCGGAGGAGGCAAGTCCTTGTGTTTTCAGCTACCTGCATTGGTTTTAGAAGGTTTTGTTTTGGTTGTATCTCCTTTGATCGCTTTGATGGAGGATCAAGTACAAAGTCTTCTTAACAAAGGAATTAAAGCGATGTATTTTGAATCCCATCCTAAAAGCTTACCCTTGGATCAACAAATTGATAATTGTATTCATGGAAACTATAAAATCGTCTACGTGTCCCCTGAACGTTTGATCCAAAAAACATTTATCCAACGCTTATCTCATGCTCCATTGTCAATGGTTGCGATTGATGAAGCTCATTGTATTTCCGAATGGGGACATGATTTTAGACCCGCTTACCGAAAAATTAATCTATTGAAGGATGCTTTTCCCAATACGGTGTTTTTAACATTAACAGCTTCGGCTACTAAGGAAGTGTTGATCGATATTAAAAATCAACTTGATCTTAAAAAACCGGTTTTGTTTCAACGGTCTTTTGAACGTCCGAACATAATGTATAAAATCTGGAAAACGGAAGACAAGTACCATACTGTAGTCCAAATTTTAAAATATTTTAGGGGAAGCAGTATTGTTTACTGTACCACCCGAAGACAAACGGAGCAATTGTCACGTTTTTTAAATCAATCCGGCATTCAGGCAGATTTTTTTCACGGCGGACTCTTTGCAGCAGAAAAGAAGAGTAAGTTGGATACTTGGCAAAAGAATAAATGTCGAAATATGATCGCTACTACTGCTTTTGGAATGGGTGTAGATAAGCCAGATGTTCGAACCATTATTCATCTCAATATACCATTGAGTATTGAAAATTATTATCAAGAAACTGGGCGAGCGGGAAGAGACGGGCTCCTTGCCCGGTCTTTTTTATTGTTTCATCCTGGAGATTTCCAAGAGCTTAAAAATCAATTCCTTAATACCTTACCTACAGCGGCAGATCTAAAAACTACTTATAAGGATCTCTGCAATTTTTTACAAATTCCCTATGGGCAAGGATTTCAAGAAACGTTTACCTTAGACCTAGTGCATTTTTGTCGTCGTTACGATCGATCAGAAAGAAAGACGATTTATTGTCTGGAGCAATTTCATCAAGAAGGAATTATTACTGTGAGTTCATCCAAGGAAAATCAATTACTTCTCCAAGCGCAATGTTCTCCTGATCAAGCTAAGGAATTGATTCAACAAAATTCTTTAATCGCTCGGATTCTGGAATATTTAATGCGTCAGTTTCCCTATTTTTTTAACGAGTCAATTACTTTGGAACCTAAAAAAATCCGTTCATCACTTCGTATTTCGGATAAAAATCTTCTGGTGGCACTTCGCCAACTTCAGGAGGATGGGTATTTGAGGTATTCACAAAAAAACAAGAGTGTTTATTTAACCTTTCAAACCCCAAGAGAGGACGATTATACAGTTCAATCGCTAGTTGAACATGCGTATATAAAATACAACCGAAAAAAAGAGAAGATTGAAAAAATGATTGGATTGGTAAAGGATCGTCAAAACTGTATCAACCGATCCGTTTTAAACTATTTTGGGACTAAAAATTCGAAGCATTGCGATCAATGTTCTTCCGACTCCTGCAAAGGCGCTCTCGAAGTGGAAAGTGGATTTGAAGAGAAAGTATTGACTTTGTTAAAACAAAAACCGCATTCTATATCCGAGCTCAAACAAAAATTGTACTTTGAGCCTCAAGCGCTTCACCAGTTCTTAGAAAGTCTATTAATCAAAGAGCAGGTACAAGAGAACGCGATGCATAAATTTTATTGGAACTATGAATAACACAAAAACGTTACCCAGTCTGATTTTTTTTGGTACCCCTGAGTTTGCTCGCTACTGTTTAGCAGCACTCTATGAGGCGGGTTTTCCTATAAAGGCAGTAGTAACAGCTCCGGATCGGAAAGCAGGTAGAGGGAAAAAAATAAAGCCCTCTGTTGTAAAACAATATGCGCTTACAAAAGAACTTATCGTTTTACAGCCTGTAAATTTGAAAGATCCTGCTTTTGTTCTTCAATTGAAGGAGCTTCAGGCATCTATTCAAGTAGTCGTTGCCTTTCGAATGTTACCCAAAGTAGTTTGGGAATTGCCCAGATTGGGAACCCTTAATTTGCACGCCTCACTTTTACCCAATTATCGTGGTGCTGCACCTATAAAT
>JAYNHN010000162.1:0-4753 GCA_038108035.1 Flavobacteriaceae bacterium | reverse complement strand
ATAAAATTAAACGGTCTTTTTACTGGATAAAATTTTTCTTTTAAGATGCTATTGTTATTCGAGCTCGAGACTCGCTATTCGATCATCTTTTAAAACAATTTGGTGAATCGATACGAATCCGTTACATTCATCAAATGATACAATCCTATAAACAAAAACCGAAACTCGAAGAAAACTACGATACCATTATTATAGGTTCTGGGATGGGAGGACTGACCACGGCAGCACTCCTATCTAAAGAAGGGCAGAAGGTACTGATTTTGGAACGGCATTATACTCCGGGTGGCTTTACACACGTATTTAAACGAAAAGGTTATGAATGGGATGTCGGAATTCATTATATCGGAGAAGTTCAAAGAAAAAACAGCATCCTAAAAAAATTGTTTGATTACATTTCCAATAACCAATTGAAATGGGCTGATATGGGAACGATCTATGATCGAATTATCATCGGTAAAGAATCCTATGATTTTCCAAAGGGCGTAGGTAATTTTAAAAGGAAAATGATCGCTTACTTTCCGAACGAACAAGAGGCCATTCAACAATATATCAATTTGGTTTTTAAAGCAGTCAAAAGCAGTAGAAACTTTTACTTTAGTAAAACACTCCCTACTTTTTGGGATTTTTTTTTCGGTAAATACCTGAGAGCTCCTTTTCAAAAGTTTTCAAATCAAACCACCTATGAAGTCCTGCGTACAATCACTCAAAATGAACAATTGATCAAAGTCCTTACCGGACAATATGGGGACTATGGCTTACCTCCAAAGCAAAGTAGCTTTTCAATGCACGCTGCTTTGGTAAGACATTATTTTGACGGAGGGAGCTTCCCTGTTGGAGGGTCTTCTCAAATTGTTAAATCCATTGACCCAGTCATTGAATCAGCAGGGGGAACTATCTTAGTTAGTGCGGAAGTGGATCAAGTTGTTCTCCAAAAAAATAAAGCTATTGGAGTGAAAATGATGGATGGAAGACTTTTTTACGCCAAAAATATCGTTAGTAATACTGGAATTGTATCGACTTATAAGCGTTTATTGCCAAAAGTCATAGTTGAAAAACTGGGGTTAAACAATCGATTAAAAAAAATTAAGCAATCGGTAGCTCATGCTAGCTTGTACGTTGGATTGAAGGGTTCTCCTGAGGAATTACAAATTCCCAAAACTAATTTTTGGATCTATCCCGAACAGGGAGACCACGATACTTGTGTCGAAAAATATTTGGCAGATCTATCACAACCTTTTCCAGTAGTCTATCTTTCTTTTCCTTCAGCCAAAGACCCTGATTGGAACAACCGTTATCCCAACAAAAGTACCATTGATATCATCACTCTGCTACCCTATGAAGCTTTTAAACCTTGGAAAAAAACCCGTTGGAAAAAACGAGGTGATGCGTACGAATCTCTAAAAGAATCCATTACTCAACGCCTGTTAGAGGAATTGTACAGACAATTACCTCATCTTGAGGGGAAAGTTTGTTATACCGAACTTTCTACTCCACTTACCACAGCCCATTTTATGAATTATGAAAAAGGCGAGATTTATGGATTGGATCACAGTCCCTCTCGGTTTAGACAAAAATTTTTAAAACCCAAAACCCCTATAAAGAACTTCTTTCTTACGGGTCAAGACATCGTAACGGCAGGTGTCGGAGGCGCATTATTCTCGGGGGTTTTGACCGCTTCCGCAATCCAAAGAAAAAATATACTTAAAAAACTTTAAAAAATGAATCGTATAGCCGTTATCGGCGGAGGTGCAGCAGGTTTTTTTGCCGCTCTTTCGGCCAAAGAACATCATCCAAACGCTGATGTGCTTCTTTTAGAAAAAACTAGCACTGTTCTAGCCAAAGTTAAAATATCTGGAGGAGGGCGGTGTAATGTAACCCATGCCACCAAAGATATAGATGCTCTTTGCTCCGCTTATCCGCGTGGTGGAAAACAATTAAGAAATAACTTTTATCGATTTGACCCTACCGATACTCGAAACTGGTTTGAAAGCCGTGGAGTAGCACTCAAAATCGAATCCGACGGACGTGTTTTTCCTGTTTCCAATAATTCACAAACGATCATTGACTGTTTGGTTCAAGAGGCAAAAAAAAGATCGGTTGTCATCCAATACAATACTTCTATTTCCAAGTTGGAATCCACCATCGAATCAAAATGGTCTTTGATCACAAAAAATCAATCTTTTGAGGGAACTTTTGATGCGGTAATCATTGCAACAGGGGGAAGTCCCAAAAAGAAGGGGCTTGATTGGCTTGGTGATTTAGGTCATGAAATTAATTCTCCAGTTCCATCCTTATTTACCTTCAACATGCCTGAAGAATCCATAACTGAGTTGATGGGAGTCTCAGTTCAAGACGCTCAGGTCAAAATCAAAGGAACAAAATTCCAATCCCAAGGATCACTCCTCATTACACATTGGGGTATGAGTGGACCGGCAGTATTGAAAGTTTCTTCTATAGGTGCTAGAAGCTTGAATGCGTTGGATTATCAATTTGATATTCAAATCAATTGGGTACAAGAACGCAATACCGAAACTCTTTTTGATCAAATTCAAAAATGGATTAAAAAATACCCACAAAAAACATTGACCAACCAAAAAGCTTTCTCCCTACCGAATCGATTGTGGTTATTTTTATTAAAAAAATGCAATCTTTCGCCCGATAAAAAATGGTCCGAATTAGGGAAAAAACAGGTACGAAAAATGGTAGAACTTCTATCTAGAGATACGTATAAGGTCTCTGGAAAAACTACTTTCAAAGAAGAATTTGTGACCTGTGGCGGAGTAAAACTAAATAATATTGACCTTCGAACGATGGAAAGCAAAAAATGTTCAGGATTGTATTTTGCCGGAGAGGTCATGGATATTGATGCAATAACGGGTGGCTATAATTTTCAAGCCGCTTGGACTACTGGGTTTATTGCCGGACAGTTAAAGAAATAAATACTTCTAATTTTTTATTTACTGTACAAAATCTTATTTTAAATTTGAATTCAAATTGATCTTTTCCTCTAAAATTTTGATCCGCGCATCCAGACCCCTTAAATGACTTTCTAGAAATTCTATCTTTTCCATCAACTCTTTGATGGATTTTGAATTCGGTTCTTTAAGCATTTCCCCTTCATCTTTTAGCAGCCAATTATAACTTATTTCTGGGAAGAGGTCTGTAATCTTCCTCGCTAGATTTCTAGATATTCCATTTCGACCCTTTAAAACATGAAATAAAAAGGAACCATCCTTATAACCCAATTCAATTCCCAACGCTCTTCTACTCATCTTAGAATAATCAATAATGAGCCTAATTTTTTCGGATTCAGTCATTAATCATTTATTTAAACTAATCATTTTACATGATTAATTATTTTGTGAATAGTTAAAATGTAACTATTTGTATTTAAAAGTCATTATTTGTATTATATTTGATTTAATATTAATAACGAAATAAATAAAGTCATCAAAATTTTCAATTTAGTAATATTTGCTAACTATTATGATAATTTAACGACAAAGTTTTAGGAAAAAAACTTTGCTGATTTTTGTTTTTTTTCAAACGAGGTTCTGGTTTAATCTGTCCAACTTTGATTTTTTGTTAAACAATTATTGGAGTACTTAGAAAACAACAGTTTTCCATCTGTTGATCTTCATGTCATTTCAAGACTTAACCAAGAAAAAATCTAGCTGGTGGGTTTAATTTAAAACATCAGAAAAAAAAATTGGACTTTTTGACGCTTTGAGTCATAAACACATTAAATCACAAAAAAAATGGTGGCGAGGGAGATTTCCTCCGAATCTATTGAAGAGATAATTGATAACCTACTAACCGATCACATCTTATGGATTCGGTCAAATCCGGATAAACTAGCCGATCAACAATATTTCGGATACAGTACATTGTTTATAATACTAGGAATTCTTGATCGACACGATTTGATTTCTAAATTTCATGAAATTGTTGATCAGGAGATTATCAATGTAAATGTTAAAGCATTAGATCAGGCCGAAACTATTAGAGAAAAATGGTTTAATATTTTTGAGCAATATGAAAAATTTTGATCTTGATTCATTCTACAACTGGCCTAATTTTTCAAAGAAAACATTATATTTTAAGCAAAAAATATTTTTCGAAATCATCGAGGATTTTCTTGTGCTTCATGAATGGTTTAATGAATTTAATAGCTTAATTAACCATTACAATCCAAAAAAAGATTTTCATATTGAAATTGAAAACAAGTTGAATAGTCTAAACTTATTTTTTACAATTGCAATGATTGAAAACGAAGATCACAAAGCCCATCTGGAGGATATCATCCTAGATATGGTCAGAAAAACCATGGATTCAAAGAAAAGTTCATCTGAAAGAGCACAATTGATTTGTTCACGCTTAAAAGAAGAAATCCTAAAGTTTCAATAGTATAAATAGATGTAGAACTGAATTCAAGCTCTTATTAAGAGCAAAAAAATAGATTCAATAGACTTCTTGATTAATCAAATGCTACTATTTATAAGAGTTGACGTTATATCCCAACTCCATAATCAATTGCATAGAGTCAAACCTTATTAGGGATTTGTTTTTTAAAAAATAATTCCAATTAATCTTTGTTTTTATTTCCGTTGATGATCAAGCTTGTTCGTATGGTTCAAATTCGAGTGATCTACCTTATAAAAAAAGACCTCACAATTACTGTGAAGTCTTGATTTTTTCTTGTAGCGAGAGGGAGACTTGAACTCCCGACCTCCGGGTTATGAATCCGACGCTC
>JAYNHN010000161.1:0-4757 GCA_038108035.1 Flavobacteriaceae bacterium | reverse complement strand
AAAGCAAGCAACAATGTATCATCGCAATTACAACGGATTCGACTACTTCCGTATCCACTCTGAATTGCTAAAGTCAGTGCTAAACTGAAAATTAACGCTTATTAACCCCTAACTAAAGGTGATACGAAACCGTACACAAGCAAAACAAACACAATAGATGAAACAAACAATTAAAAAGATTCTAAAGATTGATTTTCTGGTTGGTTCTCATTTTAATTATTCTGTTCATATTCAGCATATGGGTTTACAAAAATTTTTGATGCACCCCAAATCAAATTCATTTTTTTGAAAACATTTTTAATTCACAAAAAACTACGCTTCAAAAGAATACCACCAAGGAAAAACAGCATCCCTCCATGATCGTCAGAAATAGTTGGGTTTCGCCTACCTCATAATTCAAAACGTGACGGTTTGTATAACCCTTACTTAGAAAGTTTAGCAAGGCTCACTTAAGTCCATTTCGAACCGTACCCGGTTTTCTATTCGGTTTGTATTTACTTAAAAAAAGCTGAATCAAGAAATGAAATCATCCGCAAACTGGATGTAAACTATTAAACGAAAACCGTAATAAATTAATATGAAATTTTAAATTTCCGATTATCCAAGTTCCTATTTAGAAATTGAATTTTGTCCAGATGAAAAACTAATTGCAGAAAAAGGAAGTTTGATCTTCTGTGATGGAGAATATACTTTTAAGAATAAAATCGAAGTCAAAAGTTATAAAAATTGGATTGCCAAAATCATTTGTAGAAAAAGTTTAACCTACAACCTATACACAGCTCAAGAAAATCTAAAAAAGGCTTTATCTCCCAAAGACAATGCAGAGATCTATAGTATTAATGTTGAGAGAAAATCCAGTTTTATTTGAACCCAACTTATATTTTGTTGGAACCCATGATTTAGAAATTAAATTTGAAAAAAAGATTAAAAAAACCCTTAACGATGGATTAAAATTAAAAACTTTTAATAAGCGGAGAAGGTTTTTTATTTGCCATCAAAGGAAAAGGAAAAATTTGGAATCAAACTAGAGGAAAAGGAGAACAATCGAGTAGTGGTGGAATTTTAGATGAAATTTTTAGTTTTATGAAATAAAAATGCTATAAAAAATGTACTCTACAGGCGGATCGTAAAAGAGTATTTGTGGGTGTGATTTTAATCACTGAAATTAAATTCATATTTTTATAAAAAAAGCAATACTAAATTTGAAAATAGATTCCTTTCCAAAGTTGAGTAAATTCGCACATACCGTTTTTTTTCTATTGACTTTTTTTGTTGTTCCAAGTTGCCAAAGTGAACAAGTACCTGTAGATACAGACCTTGAAAGTTCGGAGATACAAATCAACCCCATTACCGTAAATCAACTAATTGACAGCAAAAATGTTTCTCGGATTACGTATGTTCGAACACCCAAAGATTTAGATCAAGATGCTTCTTATCCCTTTGTGTTTTTCTTTCACGGCGCAGGTGGTTCTGCCCAAGATTTTCTAAATAACAACAAAATTAATGAACTGATCCAATCCGGGGAATTCATAGGTGTTTTCCCCAATGGATATTCTAACAATGGGGGAAATGGTGGATTTTGGAATTTGGGTTCCGAACCTTCCTCAGCAGATGATGTGGAATTTGTCAATTTAATTATGGAAGAGTTATCCGCTTTTCGTTTTATAGACCCCACGCGAGGCTATGCATTAGGATACTCTAACGGTTCAGGTATGGTCAACCTTTTAGGTAAAACCACTACCCATTTTAAAGCAATTGCTCCACTATTTAGTCAACAGACCGCCGGTATCGGCTCACGGATTCCGGATAAGGCACTCTCTGTTTTTCAAATTAATGGAGAAATCGACGGACTGATCCCTCTTGATGGAGGTGAAAGTCCGGTGGGTGTTTTTATGTCAGCAGAAGATAGTGCATTGAATTGGAGTCGTTCCTTTGATTGTAATTCCAGTCCTGTAGAGGAAGAATTCGTTTGGGGAACAACCACCCTACGATCATTTAGCTATTCCAATTGTCAAGATAATCATGAAATTAAATATGGGGTAGCCTTAGAAACCGATCACGGTTGGAGAGACGGATCCACTCAACAGGTAGTAATCGAGGAAATTTGGCGTTTTTTCAAACAACATTAACCTGAGTTGACCAAGGATTTAACTTCAAATCTTTAGAAAAGAGATGCAAATAACCACTGGCAAACGTTTTTTATAGCAATATTTATGTATATTATATCTATATGATCAAAAGAGTCGCTTGGATAATTATGTTATGGATCGGTGGGGTAAGCCACGGACAAATCTCAAAGACGGTTGCACCCTACGTTCTTATCGTACAGCCCATCGTTCTTCAATCAGACGAGGGAACAGATCCTGCATCCATTATGATCCCGGAAGACTTAGTAGATCAGGCCTACCAAAAAGCGGGGGTTGACTTTCGATTTTTAGAACCCATCTATTTTAATCATACCCAAGCACGAGACGGCTTGATCAATCTGGACAGTATTGTGGTACTCGCTCGCCAAAAAAAATTAATCAAAGGGCAAGACGATCTAATCAATATGTTTTTTGTCAATGCGGTCGACGGTCAAAAAGGACCCTTGGGAAGGGGAATGATGGGAGGTAATCTGACATTTATATCCCTGGGAGATTCCCTAGGAGCAGAAGATCGCTATTTGCAAGCCTTTGTCATTGCTCACGAAGTAGGTCACAATCTGTCTTTAAAACACGCTGCGGTCGATAAAAAAGTACCTACCAGTATCCCCAACCTCCAAGGTGAAGGAGAATTCAAGTACCGAGTCGATCCAAAATACAGCCTAAATCCTTATCAGATCCGCATCATTCATCAAAGTCCCTTGATCCATCCTCGAGTGGATTTTTTGGATTCACAACGCGGTTCCAAAGCCATCCTTGATGAATCCTATGAACCTTATTTTTCTCAATTGCAAATTCGAGAAATAGAAGCTTTTACCCAATCGCGTGTCCCAAGTAGTGATCTGGATTCGGTTCGTCGGTATGCAAAAGAAAAATTTGCCGATGCGGTTGTCAATTTTACTGAGGATGAAAAAGAACGCATTTCATTTGTTTTGAATAAAGTCCATCAAACTTTGATTGAAAACGACCTCCACTTGATGGCAGACCAGCCTTGGCGATTTATCAAAATTGAGGATTGGTTGTGCGGTGGTTTTGCCCATACTCGAGGAACTTATATCATCTTAAGCCAACGCCATATCGATCACTTGACTCAAAATTGGAGTACATCCATGTCTGCAGAAGACGAACAACAACTCGTTGAAAAAATGGGAAAATTACTGGTTCATGAACAAATGCATTCTTTGCAGCGTACCTTTAAATCCAAATTCGATGTATTGTACTCGGACTATTGGAATTTCCAAAAAGCACAAGTGACTCATGAACGTCAAATTGCTCTCAACCAAGTGTCCAATCCCGATGCCCCGGTAGCCGAATGGTTAATCCCTCATCCTACTAAAGCAAATGAATTTTTTTGGATCCGAACCCTGCTTAAAGAAACCCAAGGAATTCCACAAATGGGAAAAGACTTTGTCGATACCGTTTTTACCGTTAAAGAAAAAATGGGAGTGTTCACCGTTGAAAAATCTAAGAAAAATGTACCCATCACCACAGATTTGGACAAGATTGCATTTTATAAAAATGCCTTCCCCGTATCTCGTGGAATCGATCATCCCAATGAAATCTCTGCCTATCTTTTTGCCGATTACTTTCAAGCAATACTCACCTCATCCAAACCGTTCCCCCAAGCGCACCCCAACAGTAGCAAAAATTCCAAACGCTTTATCCAATGGATTCAAGAAAATATGAATAAGTAGGTCCTAAAAAAATACCTCTCCAATAAATCCGTTTTTGCAATCCGATTTGTTTTTTTATACATTCGTTACAACTGAACGCTCAAATTTGATCCCAAATGAAAACATCTACTAATCAAAACGCCCTATGTAATTTCTCCCCAGAATTGTTTGAAAAGCATTTTAGGTTTTATGGATTATGAAAATAATGAATTCCGCTTTAAAGACAATTGTATTATATCAAAATTCAACGAGTAAAGGATTGGATGATCGAATTAATGATGCCTTTATGCCATTTGCTACTTGGTGGGATGACTTTGTTTTTACTCCTATCACTTTAGGTCATTACAACATTCCTATTGTCCTTATTCTTTTGGTTTTAGGAGCTGCTTTTTTTACCATTTATTTTAAGTTCCCCAATATCTACAAACTTTCATTAGCAATAAATGTTGTGAGAGGTAAATACGATGATCTTGAAGAAATAGGAGTTGAAAAAACAGAGCTTTTTTTAACTGAAAAAGGAGACATCCCGCAGACTATTAGGGACGAAAGTGAAAAGGGCGAAGTAAGTCACTTTCAAGCTCTAGCAACAGCCGTTTCAGGCACTGTAGGGTTAGGAAATATTGCAGGAGTTGCTGTAGCTATAGCAATTGGGGGTTCTGGTGCCACTTTTTGGATGATTGTATGTGGGCTTTTAGGAATGTCCACAAAATTTGTTGAATGCACATTAGGAGTTGCCTATAGAGATATTGATCAAAATGGTACCGTTCATGGAGGCCCAATGTACTATCTTTCAAGAGGGCTTCAAGCTATGAATCTTGAAAAATTAGGTAAAGTTTTAGCGATCATTTTTGCAATACTTTGCATTGGAGCATCTTTTGGAGGAGGTAATGCATTTCAATCAAATCAAGCAGCTGTTCAAATATCTACCCTGTTTGATTTG
>JAYNHN010000160.1:3916-4853 GCA_038108035.1 Flavobacteriaceae bacterium | reverse complement strand
CAAAATCAAACAAAAAGTGCCTCGTTCGAATTTGGAAACCTTATAGAAGAATCGGAACCTGTAACTTCTTCCAGTCGAAGGGGAACCAAAGTGAGTTTTGTTCCAGACCCTTCTATTTTTAAAAATTACAAATACCGCTTGGAGTATGTAGAACGCATGCTTAAAAATTATGTGTACCTCAATCCAGGTCTTACAATTGACCTAAATGGTGAAAAATTCTTTTCTGAAAATGGACTCAAAGATCTTTTAACGGATCAGACCAATGAAAATGATTTGTTGTACCCCATCATTCATTTACGAGGTGAGGACATCGAAGTGGCTATAACCCACAGTAAAACTCAATACAGCGAAGAGTACCACTCTTTTGTTAACGGACAGCACACTACTCAAGGGGGAACCCACCAAGCCGCCTTCCGTGAAGGCTTAGTTAAAACGGTTCGAGAGCATTTTGGAAAAAACTATGAAGCTTCTGACATCCGAAAATCCATTATCTCTGCTGTAAGTATAAAGGTGATGGAACCTGTTTTTGAATCGCAAACCAAAACCAAACTGGGATCAATCGAGATGGGGCCGGATATGCCCTCCGTTCGAAGCTATATCTTAGATTTTTTGAGTACTCAGTTGGATAATTTTCTCCATAAAAACACTCCGATTGCAGAACAGATACAAAAGAAAATTATTCAGGCAGAAAAAGAGCGTAAGGAACTTTCTGGGATTCGAAAATTAGCAAGGGAACGTGCTAAAAAGGCCAGTTTGCACAACAAAAAATTAAGAGACTGCCGTGTGCATTTAGCGGATCTTAAAAAAGACAGACGACTCGAGTCCACTTTGTTTATTACTGAGGGTGACTCTGCAAGTGGATCCATTACCAAATCTCGTGATGTCAACACTCAAGCAGTTTTTAGCTTGCGAGGTAAACCTCTTAATAGCTATGGGA
>JAYNHN010000160.1:298-3906 GCA_038108035.1 Flavobacteriaceae bacterium | reverse complement strand
GCTATGGGATGTCTAAGAAAATCGTTTATGAAAACGAAGAATTCAATCTGTTACAAGCCGCTCTCAATATAGAAGATAGTTTAGAAAACTTGCGCTACAACAATATTGTAATAGCAACTGATGCCGATGTTGATGGAATGCACATTCGGTTACTATTGATTACATTCTTTTTGCAATTTTTCCCTGAGTTGATTAAGGAAGGACATTTGTACATATTGCAAACACCCCTTTTTAGAGTACGCGATAAAAAGCAAACGTTTTACTGCTATACTGAACAAGAGCGAAGAGAGGCCATCCAAAAACTTAAGGGAAAGCCTGAAATCACCCGATTTAAGGGATTGGGAGAAATTTCTCCTGACGAGTTTAAGCACTTTATTGGTGATGACATTCGTTTGGATCCTGTCATGTTGGATAAGAGTATTACCATCGAACAATTGTTGGAATTTTATATGGGGAAAAACACTCAGGACCGCCAAAAGTTTATTATTGAAATCTTAAAAGTAGAATTGGACTTGGTAGAGGAAGCCACTTCGGTCTAATTTTTTTTATAGTGCGACTCTTCTGAAAGAATGATATAAAAAATAGTAGTATCCAAGACTAAATAAGATATAAAAAGGGATTTTAATCTGGAACTCATCAAGTACTTGATCAGTTTTCAAAAATTTTAAAATAATAAGTCCTGCAGAAAGACTGGCTAAGCTTAAAAGAAAAAGTCGAAAAAATACAATCCAACCCAATACAAAAAGTCGATCAAGGAAATTTTTTTGGTCACCTTTTTGATTGACATTAAACAATAAATAAATGCTTCCAATTTTAATCAAAACAATAATCCCCAAAAATAAAAATCTCATCCCATAATTATATTCATTTAGATTGTAATTCCATGAGATAGTAAATGAATAAAATAAGGTGTAAATCAATATGTATTTAAAAATAAAGGTATTAGAGTAGGTACCTTGTTTTAAAAGATTTTCAGCTTTGGACAGATTCAACCAGATCATAATTGTAAGATTTAGTTCCCTAAATTAAAAAAAATACTTCTCAACGTCAATTTGTTAATTTTTTAGCTCTTTTTCTCAATAGATTCTTGCGTTGATATAGTATTTTAGCAACTCTATGGATGAAATCATTGATTCAAATTTGTCGGAAGAACACTTGGAGGATTCGTTAATACGAGTTACGGGTATGTACAAAGATTGGTTTTTGGACTACGCTTCCTATGTTATTTTAGAGCGTGCGGTTCCCGCCATAGAGGATGGACTCAAACCTGTTCAGCGAAGAATCTTACATTCAATGAAAGATTTGGATGACGGAAGGTATAATAAAGTAGCAAATATTGTGGGGCATACGATGCAATACCATCCCCATGGAGATGCCAGTATTGCGGATGCAATGGTTCAAGTTGGGCAAAAGGAATTGCTCATCGATATGCAGGGAAACTGGGGGAATATCCTAACCGGTGACAGTGCGGCTGCATCTCGATATATTGAGGCTCGACTTTCTAAATTTGCTCTAGAGGTTGTCTTTAGTCCAAAAGTAACCGAATGGCAGCTTTCTTATGACGGTAGAAAAAAAGAACCCGTTCATCTTCCTGTCAAATTCCCTCTTCTTTTGGCACAGGGTGCTGAAGGAATCGCAGTTGGTCTCTCAACCAAAATTTTACCACATAATTTTAACGAATTACTCAAGGCAAGTATTCAACATTTAAAAGGTAAGAAGATTGAAGTTTATCCAGATTTCCAAACCGGAGGAATCATTGACGTTCAAAACTACAACGATGGAATGCGCGGTGGAAAAGTTCGGGTACGAGCAAAAATCAATCAACGCGATAAAAACACTTTGGTCATCACAGAGATTCCTTTTAGCACCAATACTTCCAGCTTAATTGACAGCATTCTTAAAGCCAATGACAAAGGAAAGATCAAAATCAAAAAAATTGAAGACAATACCTCATCAGAAGTAGAGATTTTAGTTCATATTCCAAATGACATTTCTCCGGATAAAACAATAGACGCCTTATACGCTTTTACCTCTTGTGAAACATCTATTTCACCCTTGGGTTGTTTGATTATTGATAACAAACCTCATTTTATGGGGATAAGCGAAATGCTGAAGATTTCAACAGATCATACTGTTCAGTTGTTAAAAATGGAATTGGAAGTCCAGTTGCAAGAATTGGAAAATCAATGGCATTATGCTTCTTTGGAACGTATTTTTATTGAAAATAAAATTTATCGCGATATTGAAGAGGCTACCACATGGGAAGAAGTACTTCAATTTATCAATAAGGGTTTGCAACCCCATATTGGTCATTTAAAACGACCCGTTGTTGAAGATGATATTGTTCGATTGACCGAAATTCGGATCAAGCGAATTTCAAAATTTGACTTGGATAAAGCTCAACAAAAAATTGAAGCTCTAGAAGGAGATATTGCAGAAGTTAAAAACAACCTAGCCCATCTGATCGATTATGCAATTCGATACTTTACCCATTTAATGAAATCCTATGGGAAGGACAAAAATCGAAAATCTGAAATCCGACTCTTTGATGATGTGGATGCCAAAAAAGTGGTAGTTCGAAACCAAAAACTCTATATGAATCGGACAGAGGGGTTTATTGGTACGTCTCTACGAAAAGACGAATTGGTTTGTGAATGTTCCGATATAGACGATGTGATTGTTTTTACTCAGGAAGGAAAAATGCAGGTGGTCAAAGTAGATAGCAAGGTATTTATTGGAAAAAGCATTATCCATGCTGCCATTTTTAAGAAGAAAGATTCCCGAACGATTTACAATATGATTTATCGAGATGGCAAATCGGGAACTTCTTATATCAAACGGTTTGCTGTAACGGGTGTTACCCGTGATAAAATTTACGATTTGACACAGGGGAAGCCTCAGTCCACCATTCTTTATTTTTCATCCAATCCCAATGGAGAAGCAGAAGTGGTCAGCATCTTGTTAAGAAATACGGGAAGTATTAAAAAATTAAAATGGGATCTGGATTTTGCCGATTTACAAATCAAGGGTCGATCGGTTCGAGGGAATATAGTTACCAAATATTCTATCCGCAAGGTTGAATTTAAAGAAAAAGGAGTTTCAACATTGAAACCAAGAAAAATTTGGTTCGATGAATCCATTCGAAGATTAAATTTGGAGGAACGGGGCACTTTATTAGGAGCTTTTAAAGGAGAAGACAAATTATTAATCGCTACTCAAGATGCCAGCTTGCGAGCCGTAACTCCTGAGATGAGCTTGCATTTTGATGCCAAAGTAATCCATCTTGAGCGATGGATTCCCCAAAAACCCATTACGGCGATTTATTTTGATCCAGAAAAACAACGATACTTTTTAAAACGTTTTTGTTTGGAGATTACCGATAAAGAAGACTTTTTTATTAAAGACAATGGAAAACTTATCTATCTATCCTTTGAATGGAGGCCGATTCTGACCTTGATTTTTGAGAAACCCAGAGGAAAAGAACAACCCCCAAATTTGGAAATCAATGCTGAAGAATTTATTTCCATCAAAGGGTTCAAGGCCCTAGGAAATCAGTTAACAAACAAAAAAATCAAATTGGTGGAACTCAAAGAAGCACTCCCGTATGA
>JAYNHN010000160.1:0-288 GCA_038108035.1 Flavobacteriaceae bacterium | reverse complement strand
CCCGTATGAAGTGCCGGAAGAATTAAATGTGGAGGACATAGAAGTACAAGGTGAAGAATTCCTAAGAGAAGAATCAGACTCTCAAACAAGCCTCGATTTATAAGATTTTTATTTTTTTCTTATCCGCATATTCAACATTTCTACCCCTAAAGAAAATGCAATTGAAAAGTAAAGGTATCCTTTAGGAATTTTACCAATGGATGCTCCTAAGATCTTTGTATTAGAAAGATGAGCCGCTTCGGTGATTAACATAAAGCCAATCAATAATAAAAAAGATAGGCCTAAAAT
>JAYNHN010000159.1:0-4950 GCA_038108035.1 Flavobacteriaceae bacterium | reverse complement strand
CAACAATCCCAATGTTGTAGGATCTACCGTTTTGAGTTTAGGCTGTAAGCATTTGCAAATTTCAATTTTTGAAACCTTTTTAAAAAAAATAAATCCCAGTTTAGATAAACCTGTCCTGATTTTTAACCAGCAAACCTTTGGAGATAATGATCGTATGATGCAAGCAATCATTAAAGATACGTTTCGTGGTTTGCAACAAGCCAATTTAAAAAAGCGTAAGCCGGTGCCTTTGTCAAAAATCACCTTAGGACTGGAATGTGGTGGGTCGGATGGATTTTCAGGTATCTCAGCAAATCCATTATTGGGGTGTGTATCCGATCGTCTTGTTGCATTGGGAGGAACTCCGATTCTTTCTGAGTTCCCTGAATTGTGTGGAGTTGAACAAGAATTGGTCAATCGTTGTGTAAATCCTTCCACTGCTCAGCGTTTTTTAGATTTAATGCGAACTTACGAATCCAGTGCTGAACAGGTAGGTTCTGGCTTTGATATGAACCCTTCCCCTGGAAATGTCAAAGATGGTTTAATAACCGATGCTATGAAATCTGCCGGTGCTGCAAAAAAAGGAGGGTATTCCCCAGTAGAAGATGTTATGGACTATGGAAACTATTTTTCAAAGTCTGGATTGAACTTATTATGTACACCAGGAAATGATGTTGAGAGTACCACGGCTATGGTAGGTTCGGGTGCAAATATAGTTGCGTTTACTACAGGTTTAGGCACACCTACTGGAAATCCAATTGCTCCTGTAATTAAAGTGTCATCTAATTCTATATTAGCTAATCGAATGGCTGATCTCATTGATTTTGATGCGGGAGGAATTATAGCAATGACTCACTCGTTAGAAGAATTGGCCGACGCCTTTATGGAAGAACTTATTTTAATTGCTAGTGGAAAAAAAAGAGTTCGTGCAGAGCAAAATGGACAAGAAGATTTTATTCCCTGGAAAAGAGGAGTTTCATTATGATTTATTTTTTCTTGACTGGGGATCGTTTTCTAGTAGATATTTTAAATATTGCAGTCTCTAAATTCAATCAGCTACTATTATGAAAAAAACACATTTCACTACTCTAAATCCAGCGACTAATACAACGATCGATCAAACATTTCCATTGGCTACAGAGGAAGAAATTAACAGCCTGATCCAAGAAGCAGAAAAGACATTTGAAAATTATAGAGAAGTTTCTCAAAAGCATCGATCTCGTTTTTTATTAGAGATCGTTAATCAATTGGAATCTGCCAAGGAAGAAATCATCGATATTGGTCATCAGGAAACGGCCTTGCCCATCGGCCGTCTTGAAGGAGAAATGAAACGTACTCAAAACCAAATTCGTCTTTTTTCTACACTTTTAGAAGAAGGTTCATGGGTCAACGCCATCATTGATCTTGCATTACCAGAGCGTAACCCAATACCTCGATTGGATCATCGACAGATGCAAATCCCTTTAGGTCCTGTGGTAGTATTCGGTGCCAGTAATTTCCCTTTGGCATTTTCCGTAGCGGGTGGCGATACAGTATCGGCTTTAGCAGCGGGTTGTCCAGTAATAGTAAAATCGCATCCTGAACATCCAGGAACATCACAATTGGTTGCTGAAGCAATTCAGCGAGCAGCTCAAAAACAAGACGTATCTAAAAATGTTTTTCAATTGGTTCATGGGGCTTCTCATAAAGTGGGTGAGTTGTTAGTTCAGCATCCATCGGTAAAGGCTGTTGGATTTACAGGATCTTTTTATGGTGGAAAAGCACTCTTTGATCTTGCCAATCAACGAGAGACACCCATTCCGGTTTTTGCTGAAATGGGCAGTGTGAATCCAGTCATTATCTTACCCCATGTATTAAAAGAAAAGCCGGAAGAAATTGCAGCAGGTTTGGCTCAGTCCGTTGTGTTAGGAGTAGGTCAATTTTGTACGAATCCTGGACTTGTTTTTGTTCCAAATTCAGAGGGAAAAGACCTTTTTCTTCAAGCTTTAAAAGTAGTTTTTGAAAAAACGGAAGCTGCAACCATGCTCAGCCCAACCATTGCAAGTCGATACCATGACACGATTTCTACTTATCTTAAAAGTGAATCAGCAGAGCTCCTGGCAAAAGGAAAGAAACAGAATCGTTTCAACGAAGGGTGTCCCCATTTTTTTAAAACAGATTTTTTAACGTTCAAAAAGCACAAACTGTTATCGGAAGAAGTTTTTGGACCTTCGAGCATAGTGATTGAAACAGAGGTTAAAGATCTTGAAGAAATAGCGAAATCAATTGATGGGCAGCTTACCGCTACTATCCATGGTACAGAAACCGATTTTGAGAGTCAAGTGGATTTGATAAAATCTCTTACCCAAAAAGTCGGCAGAATGATCCTTAATGGATTTCCTACAGGTGTTGAAGTTTGCCATGCTATGGTTCACGGGGGACCTTATCCCTCTACTACCCAGCAACATACCACTTCTGTAGGTACTGAAGCGATTAGACGTTTTACTAGGCCTATATGCTATCAGAATTTTGTGGAATCACTTTTGCCAGAGGAATTAAAAAACAATAACCCACTTTCTATCCAAAGAAAGTTAAATGGAATTTTTTCAAAAGACAGGATAAAGTAGCTTTTAGCCAAGACTACAGTTATTGAACCATTTTTTGAAATTATTAAATCTTTAAAGAGTACAAGAGTTAAATCTAAATGAAAATGATGAAAATTTTCATTATTTCTAATTTCATACTTTCTTATTTTTAATCATTAATTTTTCTTGATTTGAAATTATCATATGAATTTTACGAAACAATTATCAAAAAAATCTTACATTCGCTAAAGTAACCGTAGGTTTATTCACAAAGATTTAATCTTAATATTTCTAGAAACATTCCTGCAAAAAAAGATAAAAATTGGAAATAGAAGAAAAATTAAATGCCAAACAAATACGATCAGGCTGTCCAATAGCGACATCGTTGGATTTGGTTGGTGATAAATGGTCGTTACTAGTAGTAAGAGACCTTTTCTTAGGTAGGTATACATTTACAACTATCATTAAAAATAATCCTGAGAGAATTGCTACCAATATTTTGGCGGATCGCCTTAAAAAACTTGTTAGTTTAAAAATTATTGGTTTCAGTCAACATGCAACTAGTAAAAAAGTCAAACAGTATTATCTTACAGATTTGGGAGTGAGTTTGTATCCCATACTTTACGATTTGCTAAAATGGTCCTCTGATCACTTTGATTTTGAACTTCATCCCATAGCAGCGGAATTTATGAGTGATGTGAAAAATAAGTCCAGAGAAGAAATAATAGATAAATATTCTAGCAACTATACATCGATGCGATTGGAATTATTTGGAATTTAATTTAATTGCATTTTGCAATTATTAATTATTTATTATATATTTGAATAAAGATAACACCATAAATCAATTCGAACGAATTTTAAACCGTAATATATTATTGCGGTTTTTTTTATAGCGAAAAGATTTATTTTTATAGAGATTGATTGAAAGCACTTCGTTTGAACTTGAATTTTTAGATTGTATTTTAGTGAAGACATTTCAAAATCAAAATTGATTCAAAACTTTTAGGCCTAAAAAAAACCGTTAGGAATTATTCCTAACGGTCATAACCATAAATCAATTCAAATAAAGAATCGAATTACAAAAGTAATCATTTTTATTTATTTAGCATATTTAGAGAAAAAAAAACTACAATGACAATAAAAATGTTGTAAAAAAGGATCTAAAATCGGTCATTAGAACCAAAATTACTTGATCTTGTTAGTAAAACACAAATAAAACGTTTGTTTTACTCAATTGATTCACTTCCCAATTTGAAAAGAATTGCATTTAAGGTTAAAGCATTAAAATGAGTTCGAAAGAGTAGTTCAGCAGGAATTTTAAGTAGTACATTTAAGATATAAAAATGGGTATATGACAATTATAAAAGACGGCTCTAGATATATATTATAAATCTATTAGTTTAGCTGCTCCCAAAGCACAGGCAAACGAAGATGATTTGGCTTTTATTACTTGATCTGGAAATTCTTTTTTTAAAAGTGCTAAAAATATTTTGTTATCAGAAAATCCTCCATCAACGTACATTTTTTTTGGTAGTTTTTTACAGATAACTTGGATTTGAATTTTCAGTAAATCAATTAATTCTTTAATCAATCTATAATAAGCGGTCTCAAAATTTGGAAAATCTAACTTATCTTTAGGTGGGGAATTACTATTATCTAAGTACTTCCAATGAAAATGATTTTTTGATTCTTCTGATACAGAAACTATCAGATCATTGTTTACACTCAAATCACTATAATTATTAAAGGACTTTTTAAAATGCTTGACTAATTGCTTAAATTTTAATCGATGCTCTTCTCCCATAAAAAGACGAGAGGAATTTACTGCACTTCCATTAATTTTCATGTAGGCTGTAGCTCCGTCAGCAATTTGTTTTTCATTAAAAAGTGATTCCTTGGAGAAGGGATTAAAATTAATGCACCAAGTTCCTGTAGATAGAAGTATGAAGGATTCCTTCCCTTTCAAAAGGTAAGTTAACAAAGCCGAAGAGCTGTCATGAATTCCTATTCCAAAAATAATTTTTTGATCACCAAAAGTTTTAATTACAGTTTTTTTTGTTTTAACAATGGATGGGAATAGAGAATCTAATCCCTCGGCTTTCACCCAATGGTGATAATCTTTTTTTTCGAAATCCCACAAGTCAGTATGACATCCGATACTAGTGAACTCAGTAAACATTTCTCCAGTAAAGACGAAGCTGAGATATTGAGGGAGATGTAAAGTGAAGCAAATTTTATTAAAAATTTTGGGACGTTTGTATTTCAACCAATACAATTGTTTTCCAGAGTTGAGTAAATTCAAGTTTTTGGAGCCTGTTTGGGTGGAAAACACTGACTCAGGACCGTATTTATCGTAAAAAGAGTCAAAAGTATCGGCCTCTACGGTCTTGTGATAGTCATATAC
>JAYNHN010000158.1:0-5019 GCA_038108035.1 Flavobacteriaceae bacterium | reverse complement strand
CGTAGGGTACAAACGGACATTCTCCCGTCCATCCTCAGTTGCTTAAAGACAGTGCCGCCGTATTCAACAAAATAACCAGTTGCTCCGGAGGTGGTCAATTTGGATATTATGAATAAAGCGACATCTTTAGGAGTCACTCCATGCTTCAAATAGCAGATGATGGTAATTCGCATTTTTTTAGGTTTGGGTTGCATTATGCACTGCGTCGAGAGTACCATTTCAACTTCTGAGGTTCCAATTCCAAAAGCGATGGCTCCAAAGGCTCCATGAGTTGAGGTATGAGAGTCTCCACAAACAATAGTCGCTCCAGGTTGAGTAATTCCATATTCAGGACCTACTACGTGAACAATACCATTTTTTTTGTGACCCAGCCCCCAATAAGATATACCGTGCTCTTTGGCATTTTCTTCCAAAGCCTTGAGTTGATTTCTTGAAAGGGGATCAGATACAGGCAAGTGCTGATTGAGGGTTGGAGTGTTATGATCCGCAGTTGCAAATGTTCGTTCGGGATACAATACGGGTAATTTTCTACTTTTTAATCCTAAAAAAGCTACCGGACTGGTGACTTCATGAATCATATGGCGGTCAATGAATAGCACGTCGGGTCCGTTTTCAATTTTACGGACAACATGTGAGTCCCACACTTTGTCAAAAAGGGTTTTCTTCATGAAAAATAATTCAAATTAAATATTACTGGCTTCGATGATTTTAGGTAAGTCATCATCATTAATTTCTTTTTTTTGATCGGCGATTAACAAAAATTGTTGATATACTTTGTCTAACTGCAGTTTGTCCAATTCAAAGCCAATATTTTTGGCTCTGTAGGCGAGGGCAGCACGACCGCTTCTGGCTGTAAGTACTATTGAGGACTCGTTTACCCCCACTTCATTGGGATCAATGATTTCATAGGTCTCTCTTTTTTTGATCACCCCGTCCTGATGGATTCCGGACGAATGGGCAAAAGCGTTGGCTCCAACAATAGCTTTGTTCGGTTGCACAGGCATGGCCATACTTTCAGATACCAATTGACTAATTCCATTCAACATTTTAGATTGAATATTTGTATCTAGATTCAATCCCGGATGTTGGCGAAGAATCATGACTACTTCCTCAAGAGATGTGTTTCCAGCACGTTCACCGATTCCATTGATTGTGCATTCAATTTGACGCGCCCCATTTTGAACTCCTGCTATGGAGTTGGCGGTGGCCAAACCTAGATCGTTGTGACAATGGCATGAGAGTCGCGCTTTGTGAATTCCGGTTACATTTTCCATTAAATAGCTCATCTTAGCACCGTATTCTTCGGGAAGGCAGTAGCCTGTGGTGTCGGGTATATTGAGTACAGTAGCTCCAGCCTTAATTACTGCCTCGCATACGCGAGCTAAAAATTCATTTTCGGTTCTGCCGGCATCTTCAGCGTAAAACTCTACGTCTTCAACATAACTTTTGGCATGAGTTACAGCTGCAACAGCCCGTTCGATAATTTGCTCTGGCGATGCGTTAAATTTGTAACGAATGTGACTTTCCGATGTACCGATACCAGTATGGATTCTTGCCTTTTTGGCCGGTTTAAGCGCCTCAGCAGCAACGTCGATGTCTTTTTTTACAGCTCGTGTAAGACCACAAACACGCGCATTTTTAACCAGTTTAGAAATGTCCTCTACAGCTTTAAAATCACCCGGGCTCGAAATAGGAAATCCTGCTTCCAAAACATCTACACCTAGCAAGTCCAACTGCTCGGCAATGACTAACTTTGTTTTGGAATCCAACTTACAACCGGGTACCTGTTCACCGTCGCGTAAGGTGGTATCAAAAATTTCTACATATTCCATAAAAAACTAAACAAACTAAAATTAAAATACTAATTTAACAGATCACTTTAATCTCATTGAAAATACCTACCTTTGATTTACAACATTCGGTTAAGTAAACTTAACTTTAAAGTGCAGATAATTAGCAATTTAAACTAAAAAACATTACAATGACAAATGAGCTGAAAGATAATTTATTTGTACTTGTAAAATCCCTTACCAAGTCTGAAAAAAGACAATTTAGACTGTATGTGGGTCGTATGGGTTCAAATGAAGATTCAAAATTTTTAAATTTATTCCAATTATTGGATAAAATGAATAAGTACGATGAAAAAATCATTCTCAACAAAGGCATCGTAACCAAACAACAGTTGTCCAATTTAAAGGCTCACTTGTACAAACAGATTTTGATTAGTTTACGAATGAATCCCGTTCATAAAAACATTCGAATACAGATACGCGAGCAACTTGATTTCGCAACCATTTTGTATCAAAAGGGCTTGTATAAACAGAGTCTCAAGGTGTTAGAAAAAGCCAAGCTTTTGGCCTTAAAAAATGAAGAAAAATACAGCGCTTACGATATTGTTGAGTTAGAAAAAGTGATTGAATCACAATACATTACAAGAAGTTTAAGCAATCGTACTGAGACTCTGATTGCACAGGCTGAACAGCTTCGTACTCAAAATAACTTAGCGACTCAACTGTCCAACTTATCACTCCAATTGTACGAACGATTGATCAAGGCGGGATATGCTAAAAGCGATGAAGAATTCCGAGAAATTACTCAATTCTTTTTTGAACATTTACCTAAACTTAATTACGAAGAGTTGGGATTTAGAGAAAAACTCTGGTATTACAAGGCGCATCTTTGGTATAGTTTTTTGACACAAGATTTTTTATCTGCCTACCGCTATGCTTCCAAATGGGTGAAGATGTTTGAAGAATCGCCCAGTAGAATTGAAATACATCCTGTTTTTTATTTAAAAGGGAATAACTATCTGATGGAGAGTCTGAGTTTGATCAAATATCCTTCCAAATTCAAAGAGACCCTGCATCAAATGATGCTTCGAATCCGAGGAGAAGATTTTCCTAAAAATGATAACTTAAGAGCGTTGAGTTTTCAATTCTTTTTTAGTAATAAACTCAATTTTCATTTTTTAGAAGGAAGTTTTGAGGAGGCATTGATCGTCATTCCAGAAATAAAAAAGGGAATTAAAGATTACAACAATCAAATTGATCCTCACCATATCATGATGTTTTATTACAAGATTGCTTGTGTATACTTCGGAACAGAGGATTATGAAAATTGTATTGTTTTTTTGGATAAAATCATTAGCAACAAAAGCTTAAAAATGCGAGAAGATTTGCTTTGCTTCTCTAGGGTTCTCAATATTTTTGCCCATTATGAAGCCGGGTTTGATTATCATTTAGAGACTCATTTAAGAGAAACCTATAAATTTCTTATCAAAATGAATGATCTGCATGAAGTCCAAAAAGCAATGATACGATTTGTTCGGGGTCTGGGTGATATTTACCCGCACGAATTGAAAGCGGCATTTAAGGAATTATATAATGAATTAAAACAATATGAAAACGATCCATATGAGCGCAGATCGTTTTTGTATTTAGATGTACTTTCTTGGTTGGAAAGCAAGATAAAAAACGAGACGATTAAAATTATTCAAAAGAAAGCCGGTCAGCTCAACCGGAAAGAACGGCCTTCCATATCCCACTTTTCAAGGGATTAGCTTTAAATTCAAGTGATTTTTTGGTGACGGGATGAACGAGTTTTAATTCTCGAGCATGCAAGCTGATGCTTCCATCCCGATTGCTTCGAGAGGCTCCGTATTTTAAATCTCCTTGAATCGGATATTTCAGGCTGCTTAATTGTGCTCGGATTTGATGATGCCTTCCTGTTTCGAGTTGAATCTCCAACAAACTGTAATGTTCGAGTACTCGAATCTTTTTAAAATGTAAACGAGCTTTTTTGCTGTTTGGGACGACATTTTTATGAGCCTTCGATTTGTTTTGTTGATGGTTGCGTGTCATCCAATGAGTGAGTTTTCCCTCTGATTCGGGAAAGGCTTTCGAAACAATGGCCCAATAAATTTTTTTTGGAACGCGGCATTTGAATTGTTCGTTGAGTCGACTCAACGCTTTGGAAGTTTTTGCAAAGACCAGTACTCCACTGGTGGGACGATCCAATCGGTGGACCACACCCAAAAAAACAGCTCCCGGTTTATTGTATTTCTTTTTTAAAAATGATTTTATTTTTTCTACTAGCGGAATGTCACCTGTCTGATCCCCCTGTACTAACTCACCCGCTTTTTTATTGACTACGATCAGGTGATTATCTTCAAAAAGGATTTGATCCTCCATCAATTTATTAATACTGCTCTTCTGAGTTGGGAAAATCACCCTTTTTTACATCTTGTGCATAGGACTTGACAGCAGAGCTAATAGTTTCGTTTAAATCCAGATATCGTCTCAAGAAACGAGGACTAAAGGTTTTATCCATACCCAGCATATCATGGAGGACTAGTACCTGTCCATCAACTTGATTTCCTGCTCCAATTCCAATGACTGGAATTTTAATTTCTTTTGCTACTTGAGCAGCAAGTTCGGCGGGAATTTTTTCCAAGACCACTCCAAAACATCCTATTTGTTCTAATAATTTAGCATCTTCAATGAGTTGGGTCGCTTCTGCCCTTTCTTTTGCACGAACGCTGTAGGTTCCAAATTTGTAGATGGACTGGGGAGTCAATCCCAAATGCCCCATTACGGGTATCCCTGCCTTTAATATGCGTTCGATGGACTCTTTGACATCGCTACCCCCTTCTAGTTTTACAGCATGAGCTCCCGATTCTTTCATGATCCGTATAGCTGATCGGAGTGCTTCTTTGGTATCCGATTGATAAGTTCCAAAAGGCAGATCAACAACGACCAAAGCTCTTTGAACCCCACGTATCACACTACTCGCATGATAGATCATCTGATCTAAAGTAATGGGGAGAGTTGTTTCATGACCTGCCATCACATTGGAGGCAGAATCTCCCACTAATATGATATCAATTCCCGCTTGGTCAATTATGCCGGCAAGGGTAAAATCATAAGCCGTAAGCATGGCAATTTTTTCCCCTTCTTTTTTCATCTGGAACAATGAGTGGGTTGTGATCCGATGGTAGCTTTTTTTAGCTGATGACATGTA
>JAYNHN010000157.1:0-5119 GCA_038108035.1 Flavobacteriaceae bacterium | reverse complement strand
CGTCGATCTGTGCTCCTAAATAATCTGGTTGAATGGGTAGATGTCGGCTAAAACGACGATCCACCAACACTAATAATTCAATGGATTTGGGTCGACCATAGGTGTCAATTGCGGTTAAAGCAGATCGAATACTCCTTCCTGTGTATAATACATCATCGATTAAAACCACCTGCTTTCCTTCAATAGAGACTTTCATTTCTGTGCTTTTAGCTGTAAGAGGTGATTCACCTCTTCTAAAATCATCTCTAAAAAAAGTAATGTCTAGCTTTCCTGTTTGTATTGATTGAATCCCTTTATCTAACAATAAATCAACAAGGCGATCCAACAAAAATGTACCTCGAGGCTGTAAACCAACTAAAACAGTATTGGAAAAATCTACATGACGCTCAATAAGTTGGCAACACAACCGTTGAAGGATGGTTCCCACCTTTTTTTCACTAAGCAGAATTTTAGGAGTCATTACGAATTATATTACAAAAGTATTGCTTTCTTAGGTATAAAAAAAACCCTCCGATCCGGAGGGTTTTAAAATAGTATTAAAAATAATACGATTAATTACCATTGTCCATTTTTTCTTTCAAATTAGCCAATGCATCAAGATCTCCTAAAGTAGTTCGCTCGGAATTAGAAGCTGCTATTTTCTTGGCAGCACGCTTTACATTCTTCATCTCCTGTTCTTTAAATAGGACAGTATGAGAGGCAACGACTCGTTTAAACTCTTTGTTAAATTCAATGATTTTAAACATGGCTTCTTCACCTTTGTTTAATTTGGAACCGTCTTCTTTCTCTAAATGACGAGAAGGTACAAAGGCAACAATGTCTTCATTAAAGTGAATGGTTGCTCCTTTATCAACAATTTCAGTAATAGCAGCTGTATGCTCAGTATCCATACCAAACTCTTTTTCGTATTTGTCCCATGGATTCTCAACGGTTTGCTTATGACCCAAACTCAACTTACGTCCGTCCACATCCAATTCCAATACGATCACCTCAATATTATCACCAATAGACAATACTTCAGAAGGATGCTTCACTTTCTTAGTCCAGGAAAGGTCAGAAATATAGACCAACCCATCAATACCCTCTTCCAATTCAATAAATACTCCAAAGTTGGTAAAGTTTCTTACCAAACCTTTGTGCTTAGAACCAATTGGGTATTTAGAAGTGATATCGGTCCATGGATCCGGAGTGATTTGTTTAATCCCTAGAGACATTTTTCGTGATTCACGATCCAAAGTCAAAATTACAGCATCTACTTCATCGCCAACTTTCACGAAGTCTTGGGCTGAACGCAAGTGAGTAGACCAAGACATTTCTGAAACGTGAACAAGACCTTCAACTCCCTCTTCAATTTCAACAAATGCACCGTAGTCAGCAATTACCACAACTTTACCTTTTACCTTATCACCTTCTTTAAGTTCTGCGGAAAGTTGATCCCATGGGTGCGCACTCAATTGCTTAAGTCCCAACTGAATACGAGATTTATTATCGTCAAAATCAAGGATTACAACATTTAACTTTTGATCCAATTCCAAAATCTCTCCTGGGTGATTGATTCGACTCCAAGAAAGGTCGGTTATATGAATCAAACCGTCAACGCCTCCTAAATCAATAAATACACCGTAAGAGGTAATGTTTTTGACCGTACCTTCGAGTACTTGGCCTTTTTCTAATTGACCAATGATTTCTTTCTTTTGTTCCTCAATATCTGCTTCGATAAGCGCTTTATGAGAAACCACAACGTTTTTGAATTCGTGGTTAATTTTTACCACCTTGAATTCCATTGTTTTATTGACATACTGATCGTAATCCCGAATGGGTTTTACATCAATCTGGGAACCAGGTAAAAAGGCTTCGATTCCAAAGACATCAACGATCATACCTCCTTTGGTTCTACACTTGACAAAACCACTAACAATCTCCGCATTGTCATGAGCATTGTTAACACGATCCCAAGCTTTGATCACACGTGCTTTTCTGTGGGATAAGACCAATTGACCCGTACGATCTTCACGAGTATCAACGATTACTTCAACTTTATCTCCTACTTTTAAATCGGGATTGTATCTAAATTCGTTTAAAGAGATCACTCCTTCTGACTTCGCATTGATATCAATAATCGCTTCACGATCTGTCATGTAGACAACTTCTCCTTCGATTACATCATCATCGGAAGTATCTACAAAGTTTTCTCTTACCAATTTTTCAAATGCATCGAGTTGTTCGTCCTCGATTACATCGATTCCCTCTTGGTAGTTATGCCAGTTAAAATTGTCTAAGAATTCAGCTTGTGCAGCTTGGGTATTCTCTTCTTTGGGATCTTCTATCGCCGCAACATCTTCGGTAGTTTCAGCTACCACTTGCGTTTCTTCTTTATGTGGAGCAGCATTTTCTAAAATATTTTCATTTGCTGCTTCTGTTACAGGCTCTTTCTCTTGGTCTGAAGCCTTATCGGTTGGATTTTTAGCCATTTCCGAATTGGTTTTTGTATTCTGTCTTAGGGAAAAACCTTCATTGCAAATGACAGAAGATGATTAAATTTATAAAAATGCTTTTGGTTTTTCCTCGCAATTAAAAGCTTGCAAATATAAGTTTAATCAACTGACTTACAAACTTTAATACTTTTTTCTTTATTGAAATGTGACTATAACAATATATTTTTTTATTTATGAATCCTAACCAGAATTATATTCATCATGATACTCTTTAAAAATTTGAACTAAAAAATAGCCATCTTATCTATCCTGGTTCAGCTAACATCAATGCATAATACGAAGCTTGCCTTTTTTTTAACAGGGAAATGATAATGTTGTAAGAAAAAAACCGGGTCGAGCTGAATTTCACTGTTCAATACTCAATGATGTATTCAAACCAATCTTTATCTAAAAATTTTGTTTGTTTCAGTCCATTCCTTGCCAAGTAAATTCATCGATGTTAATGTTTCTTGAGGATTGGTTTTACAACTACCCTATCATAACAAAATCCTCACTATACCCCAAAAAAAAAGTGTTCAGTTGAAAAGTTTTTTTATTTTAAGTAACTTAATCTAATATCCACTTCGGTTTTAAGTTGATGAAAAACCTCTTCGATCGTTAGGTTGCTAACATCAATTTCGATTGCATCTTCTGCTTTTTTAAGAGGAGTGGTTTTTCGCGTACGATCTTGATGGTCTCTTTTTTTTACATTTTCTAGAACGTCATCATAGGACTCATAAATTCCGGATTCTATTTGTTCTTTATAGCGGCGTTGTGCTCGGATTTTAGGAGAAGCTATTAAAAAGAACTTACACTCCGCATTGGGAAAAACAACCGTGCCGATATCTCTTCCGTCCATCACAATTCCTTTGTTCATTCCCAACCGCTGTTGTTGCTTTACTAAAAAAGTTCGAACTGGAGCTAAAGTCGCTACCTGACTTACCTTATTATTCACTTCAACCGTTCGAATGGCAGTGGTTACATCCTGACCGTTTAAAAAAGTTTGTTGTATTTCTTCGTTGTATTTAAAACGAATATCGATTTTATTCAGTGAACGAACCAAACCGTCCAAGTCAATCACTTTATCTTTAGATCGTTGCAAACCAAAAAGGGTAACAGCGCGGTACATAGCACCGGAGTCGATATAGGTATATCCTAGTGCGTGGGCTAATTTTTTAGCCTGTGTACTCTTTCCAGTTGCTGCATAGCCGTCAATGGCAATAATGATTTTTTTCATCTAATAAAATTACATCTCAATAGTGCAGGGATCTAATGGGCAACTAAAGATTTAGCATTTTTGACATTTTGATTCGTAATCGCATACTCGATGACTTCGCTCATTTCATGTACATAATGAAAAGTCAACCCTTTGAGATAGGAGGGATTGATTTCCTCAATATCTTTTTTATTGCTTTCACAAAGAATGATCTCTTTAATTTTGGAACGTTTGGCAGCCAAAATCTTTTCTTTAATTCCTCCTACAGGCAGTACTTTTCCTCGTAAGGTAATTTCTCCGGTCATTGCCAGATTCTTTTTTACTCGTTTTTGGGTAAATAAAGAAACCAAAGAAGTCAACATAGTAATTCCCGCACTGGGCCCGTCTTTGGGAGTGGCTCCTTCCGGTACATGGATGTGTATATTGTAGTCATCAAATTTTAAATTGCCTAATCCCAAAGCGGTAGCATTCGCTTTGACATATTCCATCGCAATGGTGGCGGATTCTTTCATCACTTTTCCCAGATTTCCTGTAATACTCAACCCTCCTTTTCCTTTGGAAATGGCCGATTCTATAAAGAGAATATCTCCCCCAACAGCTGTCCATGCCAAACCGGTAACCACTCCTGCCACTTCATTATTTTCATATAAATCACGGTGCACCTTGGCAGGCCCCAGAATGGTTATTAAATCCTCGCTATCAGGATGGGTATTATACTCTTCTTTCATCGCAAGAGATTTTGCGGCAAACCGAACGGCTTTGGCTACTTGCTTTTCCAACCCTCGAACTCCTGATTCTCGAGTATATCCCTCAACTATTTTTTCCAGAAGGGATTTTTTGAGAGACAAATGCTTTTTTTGCATCCCATGTTCTTTCAATTGCTTAGGCAATAGAAATTTTTGAGCAATGGCAGTTTTTTCTTCCAGTGTGTATCCACTTACATTGATCATTTCCATACGGTCACGTAAGGCTCTATGAATGGGAGCAAGACTGTTTGCCGTAGCAATAAACATGACCTTGGAAAGATCATAGCCCATTTCCAAAAAATTATCGTAAAAAGATTGATTTTGCTCAGGATCCAAAACTTCAAGTAATGCGGCAGCAGGATCCCCTTGAACCCCTGTGGCTAGCTTATCAATTTCATCTAAAACAAAAACAGGATTTGAAGTACCTGCCTTTTTTAAGCTTTGAATGATCCGCCCCGGTAAGGCACCTATGTAGGTTTTTCTATGACCTCGAATTTCGGCTTCATCTCGCATGCCTCCCAGTGAAATCCGAACGTATTCTCTCCCCAAGGCCTCGGCAATGGATTTTCCTAAGGAGGTTTTCCCTACTCCTGGAGGTCCATACAAACAAAGTATGGGTGATTTCATGTCATTACGAAGCTTCAGTACAGCCAGATACTCAATCACACGTTTTTTCACCTCTT
>JAYNHN010000156.1:0-5132 GCA_038108035.1 Flavobacteriaceae bacterium | reverse complement strand
TCCGATACCATCACAAAGGCAGAAAAAGAATTTGCTTTTATCGCTCATGGAGTCTTGATGAAAACCTAATTTTTTTAATCTATTGAAAACTAACACAAAACGATTGAGTTCATTCGTTTCTTTTCTATATATTTGCACCCTTATGAAAGGAGGTGCCTACATATGTTAATTATACCCATTAAAGACGGAGAAAATATTGATCGCGCATTAAAGCGTTTCAAAAGAAAGTTTGATAGAACCGGAGCCATGCGTCAATTGCGTTCGCGAAAACAGTTTATTAAGCCATCTGTCAAAAATCGACAGAAAATACAAAAAGCTCAATACATTCAGCATCTAAGAGATAGCGAGAATATTTAGTTTTTTATCACATTCTTAACAACGTTATCTTATTTAAGTTTTTAACTTTATAGGGTAACGTTTTTTTATGTCACTATCTTCTTATCTTGACTATCTTCTTTTGGAAAAAAAATGCTCTGAGCACACACATCGTGCTTATCAGAAAAACCTAGAAGAATTTCAATCCTTTTTGATAGACCAAGGAGGGATTGAACACGACTTAGTAGGTGCCTCTTATAGTGAAATTCGTTCTTGGATTGTGTCTCTTATTAATCATGGAAACAGTACTCGAACCGTTAATCGTAAAATATCCGTCCTTCGATCGTACTACAAATTTTTACTGCGTACGGGTGTTTTAGAAGTTTCCCCCCTTAAAGAGCACAAAGCATTAAGAATGGCATCCAAAGTTCAGTTGCCCTTTTCTGTTGACGAAGTTCAACAGGTTCTTAATGCTGTAGTTTTTTCAGATAATTACAAAGGAGTATTACAAAAAACGATTTTAAGTTTGTTCTATTATACGGGTATTAGACGTTCCGAGCTGATTCATTTAACCCTTTCCAATATTGATTTTTCTAAAGGGTTTATGAAGGTATTGGGGAAAAGGAATAAGGAACGCCTGATTCCACTTTTACCTGAAATTAGCCATCAATTAACCGTTTTACTTAACTTGCAAAAAGAAAGTTCTATTCCCCGGGACAATGATTTTTTTTTCATTTCAGAACAGGGCACCAAACTATCAGATTCATTTGTTTATCAAACAGTAAATGATTATTTTAGTATGGTATCAACTAAAACTAAAAAAAGCCCCCATGTATTAAGACACAGCTTTGCAACCCATCTTTTGGATCAAGGAGCGGACTTAAACGCTATTAAGGATTTATTAGGACACAGTAGTATAGCTGCTACCCAACATTATACGCATAGTAGTATGTCTAAAATACAGGAGGTGTACAAAGGAGCGCACCCTCGAGAAAAAGAATAAATAATTTATAAATAAAAACCTAAAATTATGACAACCATTCATTTTCAAGCAGTAAATTACTCAGCAGACATCAAACTTAAAGAATTTACTCAACAAAGATTAGACAAGCTTTCTCAGTTTTACAACCATATAATTGAAGTATTTGTTTATACCAAAGTTGAAAATACATCCAATGGAATCAATAAATGGGCTGAACTAAAAATTGCAATCCCAGGTGATGATGTAGTTGTTAAAAAAATATGCAAAACTTTTGAAGAAGCCATTTCTTCGGCGGCGGATAGTGCCGAACGCATTCTTAAGAAACGTAAAGAAAAAATCAGAGCTTAAAAAAAGAGATTACGGATTTAATTCAAATCAATTATTATTGGCTTTTTTTTAAATTTTAAAACGTCAGTTTGATTCTAGTGCTTTCTTTTCTAATCAAACAATAAACGAATTGTGTTTTTATTTTCGCATTTTATAAAAAAGTTCAATTTTGCTGGAATAAATTAAAACCCTAAAATGCAAAGAATGAATCAGAGCATACAGTTAATGGGCTTTACGATGATTACGATAAATTTTTTTACCAAAAATTAGATTGAATTGATTGAACGAATCTTATTCTCTGGGATCAGTGCCATTCCATCCTTTAAAAGAACCTTATTGAAATAAGCATTTTAAGGATTTCCTTCGTAAAGGCTGAAAT
This sequence comes from Flavobacteriaceae bacterium, assembly GCA_038108035.1. Classification (GTDB taxonomy): domain Bacteria; phylum Bacteroidota; class Bacteroidia; order Flavobacteriales; family Flavobacteriaceae; genus MS024-2A. The sequence continues at coordinate 3,129 of JAYNHN010000156.1, read as the reverse complement.
GACATTCAGCAGTTAGTCTTATTTTTTGATCAGAATAGTAGTGATCTATTTTATTTAGAAGGAATGAATACAGATCGCTTATGTTAATGGATGATGATAATGCCTCTACAAGATCCTTTTCAGAAAGAATTAGATAAACTAGTTGGTTTGAAGTACATGAAAAAGTCGTTTTAAATTGATCTGATCGAATCGAGCGAACGTTCGAAATAGTATATTCAGAAAGATTTTTTTGATGGTTGTAATTTAAAGGATTGATCTTCAATTCCATACCCAGATGCTCCCAGACAGACTGATATAAAATCTCAAAATCACAGCACACAATGGTACCCCTCTCAGTTAAATGATTTAAATATAGAGTTATTGATTGTTGGTCAATATAGAATAGAGAGCCAAAGAAACAGATAAGATTGAATTTAGAATTTAGTTTCGATATCTCAGACGTATAGGTAATTCCATTTTTCAAAATTGCTTTTTGAATCATATGGTGACTTGTATCAAAACCGACTACTTTTTCACAAAATGAGGTCAAAGCAATACTTGAATTTCCCACTCCACAGCCTACATCTAATGCGATTTCAAATCGCTTATCCTGAAGACAATGTTTTAAAATCTTTTTATGAATTGGGGGTCTGAATTTTTGATAATTAGAAGCACTATCCGCATCATATTTAACCATGGATATTCACAATTTTTAGATGATTATCAGATTGAAATATACTTAAAATTCTATTCATAAAAAATCCCAAAAGCTCTACTCAGAAAAGTGGATAGAAGTAGAGTACAAACTAAAAATCGCCAGTTGGTTTAAGTATGATTTCGTTTTAAAAGTAAAATTGTGATCATAGCCTGATACGAGGTTCATTATTTGTTGGCTAACTCATTTTCAATCAGTAGATCCAAAATTTTGAGATCGGTCTCATATTGCTCAATTAAGCTTAAATAAATGGTTGTAAAACGTTTTGTTTCAGCGTAAAAGCTGAGAATTTCATTTGATTCGTAGTAATTATCACTGATTCGAAACGTTTGAATTTTATTTTTTCGATAGATTGCATTTGAAGAAGTACTCGCTTCAGGTACAACTGTAATATATTTCGTTAGTTGGATGTTCCACAGCACTGTAAAATCGTCTATGGATCTACTCAATGCATTATTTCTACTGTCTAGGTCTTCATATACATGAGACATCTTAAACCGAAGAGAATCGTTTTCTATCAGTCCGAGACTGCCCGATGAGAGAATTTGGTTGTAGATCCCTTTTTTTGGAAAAAATGAAATGGGAAGATTTTGATTCATTTTAAAATAGTTGTCGGCAATGCTCCTTTTCCCAAGGTTTTTGGAGCCAATGAAATCATGGATCAGAGTGTTTGCATATTGAGCACAATCAAGTTGGAATTGAATGATTTTTTCCAATTGATTTAAATCATCTGTTATTACTTCACTCAACTCATTTAAAAGAATATTTTTACGGTCAATTTCTCTGGAATTGCTACGATAGGTCTCTATAGAAAAAGTAATGAAAATACTAATGAAGATTAGCGATGCCTCTAATAGGAGATAGATTATACTTTTTTTCGAAAACATATTGACCATTTAAAAACTACAAAAAAATTTAGTAAAAGGTATCAAATTGAATCGTCTCTTTACCGTTTCCTATCCAAAAATTTTGTCGTCATCTACTCTGATAACTTGATTCTAAATACCTTGGGATTAGAAACAAATCCAGTAACATATAGATATTCTTCATTTTGATCAAAAGCACAGTTGGTTATATGACCGAAATCAATTCGAGCTTTTAACTCTCCTTCAGGAGAAATTACCAAAAGACCTCCCGGACCCGAAGTAAAGATCGTTCCACTCGAATGCACTTTCATTCCGTCAAAGTTACCTTCGTATTTTTCAGCCAGCTTTTTTCCTTCGAAAAGGATTTCACTTTCTCTTGTTTCCAGATCAATTTTAACGATTTGAGGATTTTGATCAAGCATACCCATTTTATTTACATAAAGTACTTTTTCATTAGGGGAGAGTGCGATTCCATTCGGAAGGTCAATATCTTTTGTGATCAATTCGATTTTTTCCTCAGAGGGATCGTATTGATAGACTCCATTGAAATCAAGTTCTCGCATTTCAGTTTCTACAAAACTAAATGCATTAAGGTCAAAAAAAGCAAAAGGAGGATCCGTAAAATAAAAAGAACCATCGCTAGCAATGGTTAAATCATTTGGGCTGTTCAATCTCTTTCCTTCATAATTGTCAACAAGTGTATTGAAAGTGGCGTCCAAAGAACTTGAGTTTTGGATCATGGCTATTCTTCTATCACCGTGTTGACATAAAATTAGATTTCCATTTTGATCTAAAGCAAGACCGTTCGCCCCTAAAACCCCTTCGCCTAAGTTGGGAGCATATCCAGTGTTTCCACTAGGAGAAATGTATTCTGAAACTCCGTTTTTTTCATTACAAATATGGACGTTTTTATTAATAACATATACAAAAAGGAGCGATTGGGATTGTGAATCCCACACAGGCCCTTCGGGAAGTGCAATGGAATCAGCCAAGATTTCTATTTCTGAAAACTTATTGATGATTGATTCTATGGATGGGTCATAGATTTCTATTTTGGGGTTGGATTTTTTTTCTGGATTGCTGCAAAAAACAAAAAAAATGCAAGGTAAAACGAATAGGATTCTTTTCATTTGGTTTGATTTATGAATTATTTCAAATATAAATAAATAAGTAATAATCATACATTCTAAAATGCTTAAAATAATAATTCATGATTCAGTCAAAAGTTTCATTGTTCCAGAATTTACTCGCTTTTTATCCAACCGATTGAAAGAATTTTCAAAATGTTAAAGCCCCATTTAAGGGGATTAGGTTCAATTAAATTAATGGGATTCGATACTAGAAGTAAAATAATTCTATTTTTATTTTCGCATTACATAAATAAGATTAATTTTGCTCCAGTTTATTGAAATCGTGAAATGCATAGTACAATATATATGCTGAATTTTACAAAGTAAATAGTTATCCATTGCACACTAGCCATGTTAAACTTTTTTGCTTGTTTAAATAATAACTACTATAAGCCGATGTAGCTCAGCTGGCTAGAGCAGCTGATTTGTAATCAGCAGG
>JAYNHN010000155.1:0-5208 GCA_038108035.1 Flavobacteriaceae bacterium | reverse complement strand
CAATAATACCAGCCAAATAGAATTTTTCTTTTTCATTATCTTATTACTGTTTTTATTGAAGAGGATTTTTCTGTTGTGCCTTTTTAAGCTGTTTTCCTCCGGGAAGATCCATTTTATCGGTCAATTTAGAGATCTGATTCAAATCGATATCGCCCTCTAGCAGCATTAAAACGGCTTCAAGAGTCCGACCATTGAAGGTAAGATCGTTTTCATTTCCTAGAGAGCGCTCATTGGCATACATCAAGAGTTGCTCAACATGATCTTCTTTTTTTCCGTCTTTGACATAAAAAACGACATCGGCCTCTTTGTCCTTGACGCTCATCAATTCCTCCAAGTTATTTTTTGAAACCTGTTGTCCTACCCAACTCAACATATCGTTGCTGACCATTTGATTGGAGGAGACCAAAACTTTAAAATTATTAATACTCACTACCATGTCCAAAAACTCTTGTGCTTCAGGATCGTTTACATTGATACTCATTTGTCCCAACATTTTAAACATTTTTGGGCTAATTGATACGAGGGTGACATCGTCATTGTTGGCATATCGCTCGAAAATAGTTTGTCCAAAACTCAGTGTTGAGAATAGGATTAATAAAGCGGTTGAAATAACTTTTTTCATTTTTTTCGATTTTTAGTTTTCATATTTTTTTTGTTCAAATCAACTTTCCCGGTTGGTCAGGTTGAATGGTTTCAAAGAGCTTCATTTAATAAATTTTTGTGTGGTTTGATTCCAATAATCCAAATAAGCGACATTTTGGGTTCCTTTGTTTAAATGATTAGAAACTTTTTTTATATTCTCTTGAAACTGTTGAAACGCAAGTTCCATTTCTTGCTGATTGATTGGATCTTCAGTTTTTGTGAATTCGCCAACCAGAAACTGAATGGATAGGAGTACTCCGCCTACAGCAGCCGCAACCATCCACGGTCGTAACGATTTTTTTGCCTTTATTCTTTTAACAGGAAAATGCTCCTTTTTTGCTTTTCGATAGTATTGAAAGAACATTCTATACGATTCCCATTCTGATGGAATTTCTTCTGAATTGACGAAATAGGATTGTAATTGAGATTCTTCGGAAAGGCTTGTATTTCCCTCTAAATATCGCTCCAATAATTGTTTGATTTTTTTAGGTTCCATAATTCTGAATTTCTAAAAATTGTTTTCTTAATTTCTTTCTGATCCTTGACAAATAAACTCGAATTGTTCCTTCGGGAAGATCCAATATCTCGGCAATCTCATCAAATCCGTACTGCTCAATTTCTCTAAGTTGAATGATCATACGTTCTTTTTCAGGCAGCTGATCGATCAGTTTTGAAACCTGTTTCAAATCATCTGCTACTTCAATTTTTTTCTGTAGTGAAAGGGTCTTAGGAACAGCTATTTTCTCATCAAGTGAAAGCAACTGAGCTTGTTTTGACTTTAAGCGATCTAAACAATAATTTTTTGCCATGGCGATCGAGTAGGCTTCCACACTTTTAAAGCTTTTACGTTTGGCTTCATCCATCTGCCAGAGCCTAACAATCACTTCTTGGGTTGCATCTTCTGCTTCGGTCTCAGAGACTAAAATTCTTTTTGTAATTCGGAATATTTTATCGCGAATGATATGAATTTGGTCAATAAATGTTGGGTCTATGGACAACTGCACTTTTCGGTTTGTTATTGTTTAATAGACGAAAGTAATTGGTTTTTGTAACAGAAATAAACTTAAAATGGTTTATTTCTAAGTCTAATTCAATAAATTTGAACTTTTAATCATTATTAAAGGTTCTACAATGACATCTTTTATCTCAAATCATCACATGAAAATCTTTTGGGTGTTTTTTGCTTTGATCATCTTTTTGGGTTGCAAAAAAGAACCTGTTGGTGAGGAAGGAATGACCTCAGCAACGAACTTGGATTCAGACGATACCGAAGTAAGTCTGACCGGAGATCTACAAGTCAGTGACTTCGTCTGGAAGGGCTTAAACAATTATTACTATTGGCAAGAGCAGGTTTCTGAACTTGCCGATTCTAAACTTCAAAACAGCAAATCTTATGCTGCCTATATTGCAGCCAATAAGGATCCCGAAGCCTTTTTTTACGATTTAAACCATCCTGATGACCGTTTTAGTTGGATTCAAGACGATTATACTGAATTGGAAAATTTACTTCAAGGAGTTTTTGCAACCAACGGAGTAGAATTTGGACTTACCTATGCCTGTGAAGGATGCGAAGAACTGATTGGTTTTGTAAAATACATACTTAAAGGATCGGATGCAGATGGAAAAAACATCAAAAGAGGTAATTTTTTTGTTGGAGTTAATGGGACTACACTTACGGTAAACAACTATAGATCACTTCTTTTTGGTGAGGAATTAACCTATTCTCTAGATTTAGCTTCAGTCGTATCTGGCACCATTAAAGAAACGGGTGAAAGTGTTGAATTAACCAAAGAAGAAAATTTTGAGTCTGATCCCATTCAAATCTCTAAGATCTTCAACACTGCTGCAGGAGCTGTAGGCTATATCATGTACAACCAGTTTGTAGCCGATAAAAGTACGCAACTCAATGAAGTTTTTGGTGATTTTAAAAGCCAAGGGATTTCGAACTTAATTTTAGATTTAAGATATAATGGAGGTGGTTCGATAAGAAATTGCATCGAGCTTTCAAGTATGATTACAGGACAGTTTACGGATGAAATTTTCGCCCAAGAACAGTGGAATAGTAAAGTAACGAATCAGTTTTTTAATACGGATAGTCAAAAAGAAAATCTTATCAATCGATTTTTAAAGAATTTAGGGGACGGAACCCCAATCAATTCCTTAAGACTCAACCGTCTTTTTGTAATTACTACCTCAGAATCAGCCTCGGCAAGTGAATTGTTGATTAACGGATTGGATCCCTTTATCGAAATTATTCAAGTAGGGGAACGTACGGTAGGTAAAAATGTAGGCTCCATTACTGTTTATGATTATATTGACAATATGGGGACAAAAAATCCCGATCACACCTTCGCAATGCAGCCGATTGTTCTTAAAATCGCCAATAGTGAAGGCTATGCGGACTATTCAGAAGGTTTAGAACCTTCCTTTCAAATTGATGAAGACCTACGTAACATGGGAATTATTGGTGATGAGGATGAACCTTTACTCTCGGCTGCTCTAGATTTAGTTAATGGGACTGGAAAAATTTCAACACGAAAAGCCTTATTTAACCGCTCGCTTCTAATTCAAGATCCATTGCTTCTAAGTCGTCAAAAAATGATTTCGGATACAAAAATTCCTACTAACCGCCTTCTAGTCAAGGGAGACGATAAGTAAGTCCGGCTACAAAATTTCGCCCTCGTGTGGCATATCCTTCAATTTCAACATAGTCTGCATTGAAAACATTTGTTGCGTGAACAACGATTTGCATTGGTATTTTCTTAAATTGATGATAAATACTCAAATTCATCAATTCATAGGTGTCCAATACGGTGTTGTTATCCAATCCAAATCGTTTTCCTATGGTTTGCAGGCTTAGATTTATAGACCAATTGTCTGCAATTGAATAACTGAGTTCGGATTGAGAAGACCATTTTGGTAGGTAGCGTAAATCTCCATTTTCTGTTTCGGTGAAAGTAATTTGGCTATTCCACTTCATATGCGGGCTCAGTTTTCCCAAAAATTGCATTTCTACTCCTTTGTATAAAGCTTCGTTAGTCGAATTGCCGTAACGATAGGTTCCTAGATCGTAAATCAAAGAGGGATTTTCTTTTCGCTGAAAATAAGTGGTAGTAAATTCCCAATTATAGAGTTCAAGAAAAAAACCACTTTCAAAGGACTGATTTTCTTCTGGTTTCAAATCCATGTTTCCGGAGAAAGGATCATAGAGTTGATACAAACTCGGTGCAATAAAAGCAGAACTCAATGCTGCAATCCCCTTTAGGGATATATTAGATGTTTGAACGAAGGTGAAAGAAGGATTAACACTATACGTAAATTGGTTTCCGTACGCACTATGCGAATTGAGTCTACCACCCATATTGATTCTCATTCGATCTGTCAATAATCCAACTACATTGGCAAAAAAATCATTTTGCTTAGTCGTTTGACCTCCTTCGTAATCTGCATAGTTTTGTTGAAACAATACACCTACAACGGTGTAAATACGTTCTCCAAAGGCATATTTGTTAAACAATTCTAATTGAGCATTCTCCGATTGGGTTTGAAATGGAAATGCACTTCTAAAATCTCGAGTTATATTTTGATATCCCAGACGTAGAGAAATACCTCCATTGTTATAATCAAAATTGGGACTCAAATGAACCCGATTCATTTCTGTAACAAAGGAAAACGAGGCATCTTCTAGAGGGAAACTATTATCATAATCGGACTGGATTAACGAATGATGAAATTCACCGGTCATGTTGAATGATTTACCGGATTGATAACGCAAAGAAGTTCCTAAATTCAAAAGTGCAAAAGGATCTTTTTCTTGACCAATAACGGCACTCATTCCATCGGTTAAATGGCTTGACAAATATGCTTTTGCACTGAATTTTTCTCCTCCATGACTCAAATGAATGTTATTCTTAAAAAGGCTCAAATCCCGTTTTGAATCCTGATTGTTTTCAGAGCCCAAACTACTCCCCAATTGAATAAAAAGCCCTTTAGAAGCTTTTTTAGTTTGAATATTGATAACTCCAGTAGCTGCTGAACTTCCATACAAAGTACTGGACGCTCCTTTTAAAATTTCGATGGATTCAATCTGGTCCAAATTCAAAAAATTCAAATCAAAATCATTGTCAATTCTTGAGGGATCAGAAACTCGAATCCCATCGATCAGTATCAATACTTGTCGATTTCTACCCCCACGAAGAGAAACGGTTTTATTCTGGCCTGCATAAGTCTGACTTCCCAATACTTCTACACCGGCATACCTTTTTAATAAAGCACTCAATCCGAGGCCTTGAAAGCGTTCAATAGTTTTCGATGAGATCTTGATTATGGGTTTTCCCGACTGGGAACGTTTGAGTGGAAAACGAGAATCGCTAACCACTACTTCTTCCAAATTTTTGGTGGAAACGGTATCTAAAACACTGTCCAATTTGACGGATTGCTGAGCTTTTAGGCTTAGACTAAGCATGGGTACTACCCATAGCAATTTATTCAATAAACGCATTATAAAGTTAGATGTGTCTCTCTGACTTTATTCCCGAAGTCGAAACGATTAAACATTGAAGGTAG
>JAYNHN010000154.1:529-5215 GCA_038108035.1 Flavobacteriaceae bacterium | reverse complement strand
CACGTTCCGTTTTTTAATACTGTAATATCCCAACAAAAGCTGTAAAAAACTTAAATTCCCACTTTGCTTTACAAGATGTATTTTAAAGCAAGAATCTGCTTTACCAATGGTTTGTAGTCTGTAAATGTCGGTTAGTAACTGTAGGTTTTTCATAATTTAAGAGCCGAGTTGAAATCGTAAGAATCACAATTTACAAAAAAATTAAAATTAAGAGAATGGGTGTTTCTTTTTTTAACGGAACCTGAAGAAAAAAGATGTATTTTTACAAAGCAAATCGTATTTTTAATAGAAAAAGGACTTTTTGTATTTAGGAATCCCAAATTTAAAATCTATGAAAATCTACTCAACCTTACAACGTTTTTACCTAAGCAAATATTATTTATTCGTACCGGCTTCGATTATCATTTTAGCTTGTATCGGTTCTATGGTAGCCTACTACCTGACTCAAGATGGAATGGAGCTCACCAATTTTATCCTATTGTTTTTATCTGTGGTGGGAGCCATGGCATATTTGACGGCTGTATTGGGCCAACTACCTAGAAAAAAAACCTTTGCATTCTTCTTTTTTGGACTACTATTGGAAATCGGTTTATTAGTAATCAGTATTGCTTTTTAGTGGTTAAAAACCGATCCAAATTGTCTGACATACTTTATATTTGTATTCTTATTTGATGCTGATTTTTGATGAAAGACCAACTAGCTAAAATTTTCTTTTCGACCCGACTCACTGCGTTACTTTTTATTTTATACCCCACAGCCATGGCTTTTGGGACTTTTATTGAGACTTGGTACAGTACCGATACTGCCAAAATATGGATCTATAATGCCCGATGGTTTGAGGCTTTGATGGTCTTAATGGCTATTAATTTTATAGGAAACATCTTTAAATACCGTTTATTGCGTAAAGAAAAATGGGCGGTGTTAATGTTGCATCTATCTTTTCTTTTGATCCTGACCGGGGCTTTTGTTACCCGATATATAGGTTATGAAGGGGTTATGCCCATACGAGAAGGAGTAACTGAAAATCAGTTTTTATCCGAAAAAACCTATCTCACGGTCTTTGTTGACGGAGAAATAGAAGGCCAGGCCCGAAGAAAAAAACTGGAAGGTGATTTGCTTCTTTCCGAACACGTTAATAATTCCTTTGTTTGGAACAACGAATTCGATGGACAAGACTTTTCCATAGAATATGTGGATTTTATGGAAAATGCTACTGAAGGTTTGGTATTGGATGAAAATGGGGAGCGTTATTTAAAAATAGTGGAAGCGGGTGATGGTACTCGTCACGACCATTATCTCAAAGAGGGAGACATTGCCAATATACATAACATTCTCTTTACCTTAAACCGCCCACAAGAGGGGGCGATTAACATCCGGTTTGAAGCAGGGGAGTATTTTATTAATTCACCTTTTTCAGGTCAGTTTATGCGAATGGCCGATCAGTTTCAAGGGCTCCTTGAAGCTGATGAAGAAAGTCCCTTACAACTTCGCGCACTGTACACCCTACCCAATTTCCAATTTGTGATCCCTGAACCTGCCCTAAGAGGAAAATTTGATATTGTCAAAGCCGAAGAAAATTCTCAAACTCAGCAAAATGCACTAAGACTTCAAGTTAAGTCTAAAGAGCAAACGCAAACTATTACTTTATTAGGGGGGAAGGGAGTCACAAACGATCCTAAAAAGATTAGTGTAGGTGGTTTGGATTTTTATATGCAATTTGGATCTCTTCCAATCGAATTGCCTTTTGCAATCACACTCAACGATTTTATTGCTGAAAAATATCCGGGAACGGAAAAAAGCTACGCCTCATTTATGAGTAAAGTAACCATAGAAGACACGGATCCTTTTGACTATGATATTTATATGAATCATGTTTTGGATCATCGGGGGTATCGATTCTTTCAAGCGTCCTTTAATCCAGATGAAAAAGGAACCATCCTTTCGGTCAACCACGATTGGTGGGGGACCTGGATCACCTACGTTGGATACTTTTTATTGTATATGAGTATGATTGGAATCTTTTTTATAGGAAAGACTCGATTTAAAGATCTTTCGAAAGCACTGGATAAAATTAATGTAAAAAAGAAGGCTCTCAGTGCTCTGCTGCTCATCTTAAGTTTAGGAGAACTCCAAGCTCAAACCGCTCTTCACAATCAAAATGGAGCCATTGATTTTGATTCCATCATCCAAGCCGATGCATTTTCAAAAGAACATGCAGAAAAGTTCGGTTCTTTAGTCATTCAAGATGCGGGAGGTCGAATGAAGCCGGCCAATACTTTTTCCTCAGAACTGTTACGAAAGGTAAGCAAAAGCGATACTTACAAAGGACTCAATTCGGATCAAGTACTGTTGTCGATCATGAACAATCCTGCGGTATGGTACAATGTGCCTATGATCTATCTAAGGAGAGGTAACGACAGCATTCGAAAATTGACGGGACTAGATACCAAAGCCAAATATGCTCCTTTACTTGCTTTTTTTGACAATCAGGGGAATTATAAGTTGGCAGAACTTCTGGAGGAGGCCTATCGATCGGGTGTACCCAACCAGTTCCAAAAGGACTTTATTGAGTTGGATCGAAAAGTTAATTTGTTGTATTCAGCCCTTGAGGGTAAGATCCTGCGTATTTTCCCCATTCCCAGCGATGCGAATAACAAATGGGTTTCTTATCCCGAGTTGAATGAAGCACCCTTTGTGGGAAAAGACTCTTTGTATGTCCGAAATATTTTACCGCTTTATTTTCAGTCTCTTCGTTTAGCACAACAAGATCAGGATTACAGCCAAGCGGATAATCTATTGGAAAGTGTATTCGGCTTTCAAAAGAAATTTGGAAATGAAGTTCTCCCCAAAAAAGAACGGATTCAGGCTGAAATAGCCTACAACAAATACGATATTTTTAAAAAGCTATACAGTTGGTACCTCTATGCCGGTGTTTTGTTTTTTATAGTACTTATTGTTCAAATTTTCAAATCCAATCGCTTGATAGAAATCATTGTTCAGGGATTTAAGGGGACCATGGTCTTACTTTTTGTTTTACATACAGCTGGTCTAATCGCCCGTTGGTATATTTCGGGTCATGCCCCGTGGAGTGATGCTTATGAATCCATGATTTATGTGGCATGGGCGACTCAGTTTTTCGGTTTGGCTTTTGGGAGAAAATCGGCTTTGACCATGGCAGCGACTGCATTTGTTGTCGGTATGATCCTGATGATTGCCCATTGGAATTGGATGGATCCTTCGATTGCCAATCTGGTGCCGGTTCTTGACAGCTATTGGCTGATGATTCACGTTGCAGTGATTGTAGGAGCCTACGGCCCTTTTGCTCTGGGAATGATTATCGGCACAGTTTCTCTACTGCTTATGTTGGTGGTTTCCAAAAAGAATCAAAAGAAAATAAAACTTCAAATCAAGGAATTGACCATCATCAATGAATTGGCTCTTACGGTGGGACTGATTATGTTTACCATCGGTAATTTCCTTGGAGGGATGTGGGCCAATGAAAGTTGGGGTCGTTATTGGGGTTGGGATCCTAAGGAAACTTGGGCATTGATCAGCATTATGGTGTACGCTTTTGTGATTCACATGCGTCTGATTCCGGGACTTCGAGGCGCTTGGATTTTTAACTTGATGAGTGTAGTAGCTTTTGGCAGTATATTGATGACTTATTTTGGTGTCAATTTTTATTTGGTCGGTTTGCATTCTTATGCCAGTGGTGATAAGATCATCACTCCGAGTTTTGTTTATTATGCAATTGGGTTTGTTTCCTTACTTGGAACCGCCTCTTATTTTAAATCCAAGAAACTGGAGTCCAAGGGTTGATTTTTGGCACGATTTTGGAATAAAATTTGTTTGGCTAAATTGAAATAAAATGAATTTTAAAATTGTATTTCTTCTTGTTTTTACCCTATTTTTAAAATCATGTGTAAAAAATATCGAAATAATCCCGGAAGACGAACTTACGGTATATGAGAAAAAATGGGCTCAACAAGAACTCAGAGATTATCAATTTATACTTCAAATCACCTGTTTCTGTATCGAAGAATACACTCGTCCAAAAACAGTAGTTGTTAAAAACAATGAGGTGATTAGCGTTGATGGAACTTCCATTGCTGAATGGAGCGACCCTTCTTTTCGAACCATTGATGATTTTTTTAAATACATCCGTGAAATTCAATCCCAAAATCCTGCTCGTGAATCACTTAAATTTGACGAGGTCAAAGGATACCCAACCTACATCTTTTTTGATATTGACGAACGAATTGCTGATGAAGAAATTGGCTATACAATTTCGGATTTGGTAGCCAATTAATATCTGTTAAAACAAAACCTCGTATTTTTGAAATAAAAAAAATGCGTAGAAAATGGTATTTCTTTTCAATTGTTGGTTTACTTCTGATCGGTTTTGGTCTTTCCCTTTTGGGAGAAGCAATCATTTATAAAATACACCAAGACTTCTCTTGGTTCTATTGGGGTACTGCTGCCTTAGCTGTATTTAATACAGGGATTTGTCTGGTAGCCGAGGCAATACTCTTAAGGAGTAAGATGACCCCAAAATTATAATTATTTAAAAGCAGCGATAAACTCGTCTTCATCGCTTCCCTTTTTAATTTCATCAAAAGATCGGTTCATGATCTTATCAACATCAGAAACGGCAAATCCTAGACCAACGATCAATCGTTTCATAAG
>JAYNHN010000154.1:0-519 GCA_038108035.1 Flavobacteriaceae bacterium | reverse complement strand
TCAGCTTCATCCGCAACATGGTCTGCAAAAACCATACGTGCTAAATCGTAAAGTCGTTCCAGGCGACGTTGTTCTGTTGCCGGAGGATTAATGGGATAATCGTTTATGTTTTCGATAATGGTAGCTACTTCACTTTCTTCGATTTCTAGATTGATAGCCGTTCGATTGATAAAGGCTTCTTCTTCTTTAGAAATCACTCCGTCTGCTAGTGCTACTCGCACAATAGCGGCAAAATGGTCTCTATTTCTCGATTTAAAACCACTTGTATATAGATTCGATATTGACATTGAAATAATTTTTGTTAAATATAAAAAATGGAATTGGCAAAGGGTTCTATTTTTGGTTGTAATTTTGAAAAAGAATACGATTTGATGAAACCGATTAAAATTTTAAAGAACCGTTCGGATATAGGTGCAGGAACACGAGGTTCCGATATGGGAATTGATGCCTTGGAGATTGCAGCAATCAATTCTCAAAATGACTTTTTCAATCTATATCCCTATGTCGATATCCTTACAC
>JAYNHN010000153.1:0-5227 GCA_038108035.1 Flavobacteriaceae bacterium | reverse complement strand
AAAGCTTTTTTTGTGATCTTCTACAGGGAATATGCTTGTTGACAATCCGGATATTTTAAGAACTATTTTTAGTAATACTCAACTAGTTATAGCTGTTCATTGTGAAGACGAAGAAACTATAAAAAAAAATCTAAGAGACGCAGTTGAACAATATGGCGAAGAAATCCCGATCGATCAACATCCCTTTATTCGAAGTGAGGAAGCGTGTTATTTGTCCTCTTCTCAGGCGGTCGCCTTGGCTAAAGAAACCGGTGCTAGGTTGCATGTCTTTCACGTATCAACAGCTAAGGAGCTAGAACTATTCCGTAATGATATACCCTTAAATGAAAAAAAAATAACAGCCGAAGTATGTGTTCATCATCTATGGTTTTCATCAGAAGATTACGCCTTAAAGGGCACTCATATCAAATGGAATCCTGCAGTTAAAACTAAAGAGGATCGTACAGCCCTCTGGGAAGGCTTGAACTCGGGTCTATTGGATGTTTTAGCAACGGATCATGCTCCGCATACATTGGATGAAAAAAACAATAATTATATAAATGCTCCATCTGGTGGGCCTCTTGTTCAACACATGCTCCCTGCCTTATTGACAAAATATCATGAGAAAAAAATCACTTTAGAAAAAATTGTTGAAAAGGCCTGTCATAATCCCGCTACTCTTTTTGATATCAAAAAGCGTGGATTTTTGAGAGTAGGTTATTTTGCTGATTTGATTGTTGTTGACTTGGAAAAAGAATACACCATTGATCGACCCAATCTGCTTTACAAATGCGGTTGGTCTCCTTTTGAAGGAACCACCTTTAAGGGATCTGTAGAGCATACAATGTTAAATGGCCAATGGGTTTACAATCAGGGCGAAGTGTCTGATAAATCAGCGGCCATGGCCTTAACTTTTGATCGTTGATTATGAAAAGAAAGTGTTTTTTCTGGATAGCAATCGCAGGTATTTTATCGGGGGGTTGCTCCAATACGGGTTCTACTAAAAAACCAAAAAATTTGATTCCCGAAGAAACGATGGAGAAAATCATTTACGATGCTACTCTCATCGATATCATGAGTTCGTTTTCCGAAAAAAATCCAAATTTTGAAGACATTATGGGTAAATCCTATTTGTTTATCAAGTACAATGTTGATAGTCTTCAACTTGCAAATAGTGAATCGTATTACGCAAAAAACCCAAAGTTGTACTATCGAATACACGCTAAAGTGATTAAACGAATCGATAAAGAGAAAGACAGTCTTAACGCCTTAGAAAAAAAGACCAAGACTAAATAGTTTTATAATCCTGACCGATTTTTTTCAGTACGTCATCTAGCTTACTGTATTGAAAATCAAGATATTCGGTGATTTTTGAGCCCTCGTATTTTTGAGTGTTGCAAAGTGACTCAATCAGAGGGATGCTAATAAAATTCTTTCTCAATCCAAAAAGGCTGATTGTCTTTTCAATGATAAACAGAAAGCCTAAAAGTCCCTTTGATAGAGGATATACGGGAGGTTTTTTAGATAAGTGACGTGCAATTTTTTGAGTCAATTCTTTTTGGCTTAGATTGTCGGAGACTAGAATAAAACGTTCGTTTTTGATGGAGGACTCCATAAGTTGAATCAATACTTTGATCACATCACTAAGGCCAACTACTGAGACAGCTCCTGTGGGATAAAAATTCAATCCATTTGCGATTCTTTGAATAAGCATTCCGCTACTTCTTTTCCAAAAAAACGAACCTAATATGACACCGGGATTGACAATGACTACATCTAATCCTTCTTGGGAAGCACGCCAAACTTCCAGTTCAGCCCCGTATTTTGAATGGGCATAGCCCGTATGATCTTTAGAATGATTCCAGGAATGAGTTTCATCGATTGTCTTCACTTGAGTTTCAGCACTAATGGCTGCAATCGAACTCACATAAGCGAATTTTTTGACCTTGTTTTTAATAGCTGCATTGACCACATTAGCTGTACCTTCGACATTGCTTTTAGCTAACTTATCAAAATGAAATTCGGCTAAAGAAACTTTTGCTGCGCAATGATATACATACTTAACTCCTTCAAAAGCACGACCAAGTGCATCTACATCGTTTATGGAAGCTTGTTTCCATATAATGGATTCAAAATACTCAGGGTACTGGGGAGTTAGAATATCAAACAGTTCCTTAACTTTTTGAAGGCTTTCAATTCGTCGATAGGTAGCTATAACCTGATGTTTTTTTTTGGATAAAGAATGAAGTAGATAAGCTCCCAACATTCCGGTTCCCCCCGTTACTAATATCATATAAGCGAAAGTACACTTTTTTGTTTTTGATTTTTGGATTCCCTCAGAGAAATCTATCTTTACCGCAAATTTTTAATATGCCAACCAATTTTGTAAAGGAGCTTAGATGGCGTGGTTTACTTCACGATATCATGCCTGAAACAGAGGATTTTCTTCTCAAAAATTCAACTAAAGGATACATTGGTTTTGATCCAACTGCGGATTCTCTTCACATAGGTAGTTTAGTCCAGATTATTATTTTAATGCATTTTCAAAATGCGGGACACGCCCCTATTGTTCTCGTTGGAGGAGCTACCGGAATGATAGGCGATCCCTCTGGAAAGTCAGACGAACGAAATTTACTAGATCAGGAAACCTTAGAGAAAAATTGCGATGGAATTAGAAAACAATTTGAACAGTTTTTAAATTTTGACAGTTCTCATCCAAATCCAGCCCTTATGGTTAATAATTATGATTGGATGAAGGGATACAGCTTAATCGATTTTTCTAGGGAGGTAGGAAAGCACATTACTGTAAACTACATGATGGCAAAGGAATCAGTCAAAAAAAGATTGAGTTCTGAGGCCAAAGTAGGAATGTCTTTTACAGAATTTACTTATCAGTTACTCCAAGGTTTTGATTTCCTGCACTTGTATAAGACTCAAGATTGCAAAATCCAAATGGGAGGGAGTGACCAATGGGGAAATATAACAACGGGTACCGAATTGATTCGAAGAAAAGAAGGAGGAAAAGCGTATGCAATTACGTGTCCGCTGATCAAAAAAACGGATGGAACAAAATTTGGTAAAACTGAAGATGGAAACGTTTGGTTGGATAAAAACCGAACATCTTCCTATAAATTCTATCAATTTTGGTTAAATACTTCGGACGAGGATGCTTTGAATTACATTAAGATTTTTACATTCTTGACTGAAGAGGAGGTAAATGCTAAAATTAGTGAGCATGAGCAGGCACCTCATTTGAGACTTCTTCAAAAAACCATTGCCCAAGAGGTAACCACTTTAGTACATGGGGAAGAGGAGTTAAAAAAAGCAGAGGAAGCATCTCAGATTTTATTTGGAAAAGCAACAAGTGAATCCTTAAAAAAATTGACTACCCAAACTTTTTTAGAGCTTTTTGAAGGGGTTCCTCAAGCAGAGGTTAACCGATCATCCGTGGAGCAGGGTATGGATATGGTTGCTGCTCTTGCTGGCGAAACAGGATTTTTAAGTTCCAACGGAGAAGCTCGAAGGGCCCTAAAAGAAAATGCAATTTCAGTTAATAAGTCTAAAGTAAATCAAGATTTCATGATCACCCAAAACCATCTGATTGCTGATCAGTATGTACTTTTACAACGCGGGAAAAAGAATTATTATATCCTTAAAATTTCGGATTAGACAACCATGAGGTTACAACCTCTTATTTCTGCTTGGTCAAATCGACCTAAAATTTCAAAAGAGCCGTCTGGGAAGGTTTTTCCTAAATCTTGCGTGGCAATAAATGCACAAGAGTCAACATTGGCCAGATCAATTATGTTAATAGCTCCATTGACCTTATGGTTTAGTAATTCGAAGGGATCGTCTGTGGATCGAGTAAGGATTTTCATCCAAGGAGGTGGATAAAACCGTCCATCTGATTTAGAATATGCTTGACTCAATAGTTCGGTCATGCCATATTCAGCATGTATTTTTTTAACCCCAAACCCGGACTTAAGTTTATCGTGTAATGCCTTTCGAATCCACTCTTTTCGCATTCCCTTCATTCCTCCGGTTTCCATGACAAGGGTATTTTTTAAACTCCATTTGTAATTTTCAGCTCCGTTGAGTAAGGCAAAGGTCACCCCAAGGAGTATTGTTTTTTGTCCTCTGCGTTCTAAAGTGTCAAGTGTTTTGGTCAAAGCGCCCCAGTCGTTTAAATAAAAGCCACTAAGAGGATGCTTAGATAATTGAATCAATCGCTCTGCCATATAAACTAAGGAGGAATTACCACGTTCTAAATAGGAGGGAAGTAATGCTAGAAAAGCATATTCTTTTATATCGCCATAAAAAAATTTAAACCCCTTGGTAAAACTCTTTTCATAAAGAGCTAAGTCTGCAATGTAATGTCTGGATGAAATTTGCCCGGTTGTTTTACTCGATTCGAAAACGCATTCTGTTTGAGTATTTTCACAGCAGACCCTTTTAGATTTAAAAAACTGAATGGGAAGAAAGGGAATGTCTTTTAAAGAACGAACTTCTGATATAGCGCAATTAATTAAATCACAGTATGAGCGATAGACAGGATTACTTTCGTATTGAAAAGCAAAAAGTCTCAGTGCTTTTTTTTCAAACTGTTCCGGTGAAGTGATTGAATCAAAGTCAGTCAAAGATACTCTCATAGCTGGGTAAAATTAACCAAAAAAACCCTTCAAGGAATGATCAATCGTATTAAAACTTTCTGACCTTCTTGTTCGAGCTTAAAAATATAAATTCCCGTTGTGAATTCATCTAAAAGTATATGGTCTTCGTAAGTTTGGGTCTCATATTTTTTTTCCCCTAAAACGTTGTAGATTTGAATGTGTTTGATTCCCTCAGCAGAACTTTTAATAAAAAGGCGGTTATTTTTTAAAGGATTTGGATAAATATTGAGTATGAGAGAGTCAAGCCTTGAAGCCTTATTTCCAACGTGTACATTGGATATAAGCTGTGGGTTTGAGTAAATACTCAAAGCTAAAAAGAAAACTATAATTGTGACAAAGCTTCTCATTGGGGTCTTAATTAAGAATAAAATTATAAATTAAATTTCAATTTTAATAATTTCATAACATCCTGACTATTAATTTAATGTTAATTTTGTTGTAATTTTTTACTAACGATAGTTGTCAACTTTTTCATATCGCGCCTTGTTTAAATCCAAACTATAAGTAAAAAATGTAAAAAAAACAACGACAACGACGACGACGATGAAGACGTTGGTATCACAGAAGAAGAGCAAGTT
>JAYNHN010000152.1:1354-5243 GCA_038108035.1 Flavobacteriaceae bacterium | reverse complement strand
ATTAGTGATACAGCAAGCAGCACTGTAACAAGTGAGTTTGGTGGTGTTTTTAATCAAGATGCTAAAAAAAGAGAGTTTTTAGATTATATTCAATTAGATACTTCTTTTTAATGAATACTTCCTTAACGGTTTACAACTCCTTAAATGGAAAAAAAGAGCTTTTCAAATCCATACTAACTGGTCATGTGGGTATGTACGTCTGCGGTCCTACAGTATACAGTAATGTTCACCTAGGAAACTGCAGAACTTTTATTTCCTTTGATCTAATTTACCGATACTTACGCCATTTAGGATACAAAGTGCGTTATGTTCGCAACATAACCGATGCTGGACACCTTGAAAATGATGCGGACGAAGGAGAAGATCGGATAGCCAAAAAAGCCCGCCTCGAATCCATAGAACCCATGGAAGTTGTTCAACGCTATACCGTTGACTTTAGAGATACCATGGCTTCATTCAACGCTTTACCTCCCAGTATAGAACCCACTGCCACGGGTCATATAGTAGAACAAATAGAATTGATCAAACAAATTATTGATCAAGGATACGCCTATGAAGTAAATGGCTCTGTCTATTTCGATGTGATCAAATTCAATAAAGACATTCCCTATGGAAAACTCAGCGGACGAAATATTGAAGATTTGATCCACAATACCCGAACATTAGACGGACAAAGCGATAAAAAAAACCCGCAAGATTTTGCTCTGTGGAAAAAGGCTGAACCCGTTCATATTATGAGATGGCCTTCGCCATGGAGTAATGGTTTTCCAGGATGGCATCTAGAGTGTACAGCAATGAGTACCAAATATTTAGGAGATCAATTTGATATTCACGGTGGGGGAATGGATCTTAAATTTCCACATCATGAATGTGAAATTGCTCAAGCAGAGTCCATCCATAAAAAGACTCCTGTTAACTATTGGTTGCACGCTAATATGCTTACGTTAAACGGAAAAAAAATGGCAAAATCTACGGGTAATAACATTTTACCTGGGGAGATGTTTTCCGGACAAAACACCATTTTTAAAAAGGCTTTTTCCCCAATGGTGGTTCGCTTTTTTATACTTCAAGCCCACTACCGAAGTATTGTAGATCTAAGCGAATCTGCACTTGAAGCCTCTGAAAAAGGGTTTCAACGATTAGTTGATGGACTTTCCAAACTCGATAAAATCGATCCCTCAGACTGCACCAGTGGTTTCCGTTTTAAAGATTGGGAAAATAAGTGCTATGCAGCCATGAATGACGATTTCAATAGTCCACTATTGATTGCCCAGCTTTTTGATGCCATTAAATTCATCAACGGAGTGATCAATGGGCTTCAAAAAATTAGTACGGAGGATCATCAACTTTTAACAAAAACTTTACATTCTTTTTTCTTTGATGTTTTAGGCTTAAAAACTCCTGATTCATCCGAAAATCAAAAGGACGAAAGTCGACTGGATGGTACATTGGATTTGTTGATGGAACTTCGCAATAAAGCACGCGCTTCTAAAGACTTTGAAACCTCCGATTTTATTCGAGATTCACTGTTGAAAATGAACATCCAAATCAATGACTCTGCTGAAGGAACAACCTATAAGGTTAACTGATTGAAAGCCTTGAAGAAAATTTTAACATTCCCTTTTATAGTACTGATTAAAGGATATCAGAATTTTATCTCGCCTCTTCTCCCCTCTAGTTGTCGATATCAGCCCACTTGCTCTCAATACTGTGTAGAAGCCCTTAATAAGTACGGATTACTTAAGGGAGGTTGGCTGGGACTCAAACGCATATCAAAATGCCACCCATGGGGCGAATCAGGTTATGATCCAATTCCTTGAGGATTTATTTCCTGTAGCCTTTAAATTAATTACATTTACAAAGTAAAAAAGAGATATGATTTTAACTAAAATTGACTGGGCTCCCAGCGAAACCCTCTTTAAAATTGGAAGTTTTGGGCTACATTATTACAGTTTGATGTTTGTTATCGCCTTTGGATTGGGATATTATCTTATGAAAAAGATATTTGACGAAGAAAAAATTGCGGTCGAACATTTAGAAAGTTTATTCGTTTACATGATGGTTTCTATCCTTTTGGGTGCTCGATTGGGTGATGTGTTTTTTTATAGTTGGGATTACTATCAAAATCATTTGCTTGAAATTTTACTCCCCATTAGGGAAACTCCCAGCGGATTTACGTTTACCGGTTTTAGGGGTTTAGCAAGTCATGGAGCTGTTCTAGGTGTTATTATTGGTCTGTATTTGTACAAACGCAAGTTCAAACAAAAGCCCCTTCTTTGGATTTTAGATCGAGTAACTATACCCGTTGCTATTGGGGCGAGCTTTGTACGTTTGGGTAATTTTTTTAATTCTGAAATCGTAGGTAATTACAGTAATTCCAATTTTGGCGTTGTATTTTTAAATCGTGGAGAAGTACTCCCAAGGCATCCTACACAACTTTACGAATCAATTAGTTATGTTGTGTTATTTTTTGTCTTGAGACAAGTTTACAAAACTGCTAATAAAAATAAACTAGGTTATCTATTAGGTGTTTTCTTCACCGGAATGTTTGTAGTCCGATTTTTAGTTGAGTTTATCAAAGAGAGTCAGGGAGGGTTTGAAGTTTTCTTACCCATGCTTTCCACAGGTCAATGGTTGAGTATTCCTTTTGTTCTTTTAGGAATTTTCTTAATCGTTAGAAAACCAAAAATAGAGGAATGACGAAAGCCCCGATACCAATTTTAGGATTGGGAATTTTTAGCCTTATGCTATTGGGTTGTCAAGACACAAAGTTGAAGAAGACCAAAGAGGTTTTCGTTAAGTTCAACAAAGAAGCTGTATTAGAAATATACGATGAAAGTGAACAATTAGTTATTCAATATGATGTTGAATTAGCCGATACGCCCTATGAGAGACAAACGGGTCTAATGTATCGTACGAGTATGAGATCCGATCAAGGAATGTTATTTGTCTTTGATCAGCCCGCCCTACGATCATTTTACATGAAAAACACTCCACTATCCCTAGATTTACTTTTTTTGAATGAACGATTAGAAATCGTATCCATTTATAAAGATGCTACCCCCAACGACCTCTCACCTATTTCCTCTCAAAAAGATGCAAAATATGTACTTGAGCTCCTTAGTGGTGAGATTAAAAAATGGGGCCTTACTCTTGGAATGAATATTAATTATACAAAATTGTGAACAACTCCCTAAACTACCCAATCGGAAAATACGAATGGAATGATCGTCCTGATGATGAGGATATTAAAAAGGCAATAAACCTACTGGAAACCTTTCCCTCCATTTTAAAAGAAACGATCTCTACACTTTCTCCTGAAACGCTGATGAATAAATATCGTCCTAAAGGATGGAGTATTGCCCAAGTTGTTCATCATCTGTGCGATAGCCACATGCATTGCTATTTAAGAATGAAACATGCTCTTTTAGAAGATGTTCCCAGTATTAAAGACTATAACCAAGCAGATTGGGCAGAACTGCCTGACGCATCACAAACAGATTTAAATGTGAGCCTACAACTGTTGAGTGCCCTTCACAAAAGGTGGACCCTATTTTTAAATTCTTTATCAAAAGAAGATTTAACCAAGTCTTATTTTCATCCTGAACGAGCTAAGCAGTATCCTATCGGAACAGCTATTATGATCTATGCCTGGCATAGCGAACATCATTTGGCGCACATCCAAAATGCCATTCAAAGAGGATATTAAATAAAAAAGCCAAGCAAAACGCTCGGCTTTTATTAATCTTAAAGTCTCTATTTATTTTTTTTCAGCAAGTACTTTTTTCTTCTGCGTATCATACATTACTGGAGTCGCAATAAATACAGAAGAGTACGTCCCTACCAATACCCCAATAATGAGGGCAAACATAAATCCGCGAATGGATTC
>JAYNHN010000152.1:0-1344 GCA_038108035.1 Flavobacteriaceae bacterium | reverse complement strand
GTTCAAAGCCCCATTTACAGTTTCATTAAATTCCCATTTGGTGTGTTCATTTACATACTCTCGAATACGGTCAAAAACAACTACCGTGTCATTCAACGAATATCCAATCACAGTCAAAATTGCAGCAATAAATGCTTGATTGATTTCCATATTAAACGGCATAAATGTATAAGTGAGAGAGAAAATTCCCAAAACAATTAATACATCGTGGAACACTGCAACTACTGCTCCCAAAGAGAATTGCCACTTTTGGAATCGCAAAAGAATGTAAAGAAAAACCACGATTAAGGAACCAATGACTGCTAGAAAAGAATTCTTTTTAATATCATCAGCAATTGTTGGTCCAACTTTGATAGAGGACATAATACCAACATTCTTTTCATAACTTCCATTGACAAATTGATCATAAGTCATTCCATCAGGGAGATAGGACTGTAAAGATTCAAATAACTTGCTTTGAATCTCTTCATCCACAGCAATACCCTCGACATCCACTTTGTACTTGGTCGTAATTTTAAGCTGATTTTCTTCACCAAAGGTTTTGACCTCAGCACTACCAAATTCGTTATTTAATAAAGAACTGATCTCAGCAGGGCTCATTGCGTTTTCAAAACGAACCGTGTAGGAACGTCCTCCCACAAAATCCACACCTTGGTTAAGACCTTGAAAAGTCAGAGAAGCTAAGCTTACTAAAACTAAAACAGAGGAAATAGTGTAGGCTAGCTTTCTGTTTTGTAAAAAGGATATATTAATATTTGATAAAAGGCCTTTAGTTGCTTTAGTTGAAAAAGCAACATCCTTACCTTTTTCATTTCTAGAATCAACTAAAATTCGAGTGATAAAAATAGCAGTGAATAAAGAGGTACCAATACCTATCAATAAGGTTGTTGCAAAACCTTTAATAGGTCCTGTCCCAAAAATGAATAAGATTAAAGCGGTTAATCCTGTAGTAATATTAGCATCCAAAATTGAGGAAAGTGCATTGTTAAATCCATCAGCGATGGCTTTTCGAATTCCTTTTCCTTTTTTTAGTTCTTCACGTACACGCTCAAAAATTAGTACATTGGCATCTACTGAAATACCAATAGTCAAAACAATACCTGCAATACCCGGAAGCGTCAATACGGCTCCCAATCCTGCAAGAATTCCAAAAATTAGTAAAATGTTTAGCAATAGAGCTACATCCGCAAATAATCCAGAGGTTCCGTAATAAAAAACCATCCATACTAAAACGAACATTAAGGCAATAACAAAAGAATAGACCCCAGCTTGGATTGCCTCCTTCCCTAAAGAAGGTCCCACAATTTCGGATTGTATAATATCGGCCGCTGCAGGCATTTTACC
>JAYNHN010000151.1:0-5269 GCA_038108035.1 Flavobacteriaceae bacterium | reverse complement strand
GGCTTGAGCGGCAAAAGCCTCCATCAACTCTAAATGTGAAATATTCTTAAGTGTAAAATTTCTTCTACGTATTATTGTCTTTATAACTTTTGCTGTTAGTAAAATAAACTCCTGTGGATTACCGCCCAACGTATGTGTTTCCAAAATTTCAAGTGCAAAAGGAAGCTTTTTTTTAGTCCAAATCTTTTCAGATACAACCACAACAAATGCAGCTGCATCCGCATACGGTGTAGTATTGCAAGCGTTAATAGTTCCAATGATTTTTTTCGACCTGCTGTAAAGGTTATCTGTAATCATTCTTGCATAAGGATCAATCTGTTGGTTTTTATCAAAAAGATGTATTTCCTCGTGTAAATATGGTTTGTTTATAAGTGCTTTTTGATGACTTAATGAAGTCCATCTTTCTTGCATTTTAGAAGTAATATTTTGTTCTGAGGCTAACTTATTTACAGAATAGGCGATAGATAATTCTGGATTGTCTTTAGGAAAAAAAGATGGACGTTCAACAAAACGATAGGGATCAGACCATTTGTTTTTATAGAATCTCTGTGGCATCAGAGACGTGGACTCAGAACCTCCTGCTATCACCACATCTGCTTTTCCGGATTCAATTTTTTGTTTAGCCTGAATAATTGCATCTAAGCCCCCCACACACTGATGATCAATGCTCACCGTTTCCACTGAATCCGGTAGTCCAGTGGCAAGCGCACAGCGTCGAGCCGGATTTCCTCCACCTCCCATGGCATTCGATACAATTAATGAATCAATCTCATTGAGTGTAAGTCGAGCTTGCTTTATACAGGATTGCAATATAAATTTTGCAATTGAATCATAATTTAAGTTTTTAAGACATCCTCCTCTAGGGGCTACGGTACTTCTTTTCGCTGCAATGATAAAGACTTTGTTGGATTTCGTATTTTATTTTCTTTCTATCTAATTTACCACTCGCTAATAAAGGCCAATGAGAAAAAACATGAAACAACCTGGGAATACATTGACTCCCAAATTGATTTCGAATCCTACACTTCCATTCTGACCAAATAAAGTTAGAGATTTGTTGCTTGATGACTAGAACTAGATAATTTTCTTTTTTACGGTCGGATAGCTCTAAAAGTATCATTTCATCTAAATCAAGTAATTTTTGAATACGTATTTCTAGATCTGAAATATTTATATTATTTCCTGAAATCGTGATCCATTCATTGGATCGACCTTCAAATCGAATCCATCCATTTTTTTCTCTAGACCCCATATCGTCTATGCAGATATAAGAACCCAATCTTTTTATTTTATGTTTGGATAGATAACGGGTAAAAAGTTGATTACTTTTAATCCAAAGAAACCCTCTTTTAGATGAGGGCAATTTTTGGTGAGCACTGTTTAATATCTTGACCGAAACTCCGTCACAGACTCTACTGTATCTTTGAATAGGATCTTCAGGATGTTTAATACTAATAAAACTGGTTTCTGATGATCCAAAAAATTCATATATCAAGGGATTGTGAAACACCTCTTTTATATTTTCTTTTAATTGTGGAGTAAGAGAAGTCCCACCAATAAAAACATATCGAATGTTTTTTTTTGAAGTTGTCTTTTTTTTTATAAAATAATCCACAATGAAATGAAGGTGAACCGGTGTACTCCAAATTATAAAATTTGAATTGGATTTTATTTCAAAAAAAGAAAGGATTTTAAGAGGGGGGAGCAAAATAGGTAATTGGTTTCTTGATAAGGATTCCAGACAAGAAAACAAAGGCAATGAATGAGTGAGTTTTCCAAAAAATATTCCAACAGCATCTAAATCATTTTTTAAAATTTTTTTTACGATACTAAAACTGTTATGCCAGCTTTTAATACTCCTCAGAATTGCTTTTGGTCTATTATCAGTTCCACTTGAAAAACAAAGAATACTTTGTTCTTTTAATTTTATTTTAATCGAATAAATTTTATGAGAAAGAATTTCTTCAAAAGGGTAAGGGATCGTTTCTAAAACTTTTTTGTTGCCAAAACCAAAAGAAAGTCCCAGATCGATCAAAGTTTTTAGCAAACTCAAGAATTCATGCTGAAAAGAAAGATCAAAAACGAGAATGCACGATTTTTTATCTATTTTTTGCAGGTCTAGGTTTTTAAGAAACATAATGTAGATTTTGGAGCAGTCTATTTTTTTACCCGCCTATACGTTTTATTTTGTGCCCCATTTCTTTTACTAATTGAATAAGGGCATCCCGGTGATTTCCCTGAATTAAAATTTCACCGTTTTTTACGGTTCCACCCACTTTAAGTTTATTTTTAAGAATTTTGGAAAGTGCTTTTAAATCGGCTGTCTCTCCCTGAAAACCTTTGATCAAGGTCACTGTTTTTCCGGCTCTTCCTTTAATACTAAAATGGGCTTCCAATTCTTGTGGGATAAAATCTGGTTCCGAATCGGGTAGGGGATCCGGATCGGGTTCCAAATTTTTAAACTGGATTTGAGCAAGTGCATCCAATCTGTTTAATTTTTGAGTCATGCTTCTATTTTAAACAAAAATACTTAATTTGGTTTATTAATCATTCATTCGATGCGAACTTACCTTTTTTTCGTTTTCCTTTCTTTATCCTTTCTCATGGCACAAGAATCACTTCCATTTCATACGATCTCTGAACTTCCAAAAGAATTTAATCCGGGCAACACCTTGGCTCGATCCATTGAGGGTTTAGGGTTTCGCTATTATTGGGCGACATATGGCCTGACCGAAAACGAATGGAACTATCGACCCAGTCCCAAGGCAAAATCGCTTTATGAAACTCTAGAACACATCAGCAGTTTAAGTGAAACCATAAAGAATAGTGTTCAAGGCAAAAACACACTCCGACCTTATGTGGTCCCTCCCAATTTCGATAAATTAAGATCAACAACGCTTTTGAATCTTGAAAAAGCCAGAAATTCCATTCTCAATAAAAACGAAGACGAACTTTCGCAACTGTCTATTAGCTTTGAAAAAGATGGGAAAACCTCTGAATTTTCATTTTGGAATCTCTACAATGGTCCCTTAGCTGATGTCCTTTACCATACCGGACAAATCGTAAGTTTTCGGCGTACCGCCGGAAATCCAATTCCGAAGGGAGTAAATGTATTTTTAGGAATCAAAAATTGAATTTTTAAGATTTAAAATTGAAAAGACAGTTTTAATCCACCTTAACAGCTGTACCGTATGCTAAGATCTCAGAGCAGCCTTCCATTAACATGGAAGCCGAAAAACGAACATTGACAATCGCATTGGCTCCCAAACGTTCAGCATCTTCTTGCATTCGTTCCAGTGCCTTTTCTCGGGATTTAGTTTGAAGTTGAGTGTATTCTGTAATTTCTCCGTCAACGATCGTATCTTGTCCCATTGAATAGGCGCAAACTGTACTTCCTTGGGCAATTCCAAGTATGGATATAATTCTTTTATTGGTTACGGTATCGGTATTTACTAAAATCATAATTGATTGTTAAAAAGGGTTGAATCGATTTTAGGAAACAAACGGAGGGCATTTTTATAATAAAGTTTTTGTAAAATTGAATCCGAAAGCCCCAGTCCATACATTTTCCAATGCGCATGACGCTTTCTATAGTAATCAAAATACTCATCTTCTGTTTCCAAAACCCTAAAATAAGTAAAGTATTCGGAAACTTTATAACTATCTTTCCCAAATAAAATTCGATCTTGATAATTAATAAAAAATTGTCGAGCTCGTTTGGGTTGCCTACCCAATTCTGCTAAAACAGCACCGATTTCAGTCATAACATTAGGGTAGGTGTCTAAATGCTTTCCCAATCGATCCAAATCATTACCCATCCATCCTAAATGTGCATTTATAAAAGTGGTATTGGGATGTTTTTTAAAAACAGCGTGTTGTTCTGCTAAGACTTCTTCAAAAGAGGGATTGGTTGAGGGATCTCTATACCGACCTGGCTTTTGCCTAAGTTCAAGCCAACGTTCATTGAATGCATTCTTCTGCATCCAAAAAGAAGCCGGTTCCCCTGAGTGAATCAAAACCGGAATCTTATAATCCCCACAGGCTTTCCATATAGGATCCAGCCGCGGATCATTGATCGCAATGCGATTTCCTTTAGAATCTTTGCTAGTCAATCCCAAGGATTTGTAGACTTTTAAACCCATAACACCGTCTCTAACGGCTGATTCAATTAAAGCCAGCTGTGTTTCTGCAAAATCTATTTCATCGATCAATTCAAAATCCAAATTGAGAAAAAGACCGAATCGGGTAGGGGCATTCTCTTGAATATTTTCCAGTGATTTTTTTAAATAAATCCCTCGGAAACCGCTCAAATTGATCATAAAAGCCATATTAAGACTGTCCATTTCTAGAACCAATTTTGATAAATTCTTTATCGGCATATCAAATTGGTGATTGTGAACATCTATAAAGGGATACTTTGCCCTTTTTATAGAGGTTTTAGGAACTACTAAAGTGGATTTAGGATTGTATTCCTCTATATCCATTAAATTCTGTTTTTCTTGAATTTTATCGATAACATAATAGGTAATACCTCCCAGGAATAATAAAAAAAAGGCTAATTTTAGCAGGAGGCCTAAACTCTTCAAGAATTTTTTCATTTACCTAATGGAATTACCACTTGTGTAGTATCCCAACGGATTCTAAGATCATCCTCTACAAAATCAATCGTAAGTTGCTCCACCGAATCCGTTAATAAGGTAGTGGGGAGGTTGACTTGCATGACAATACCCTCAGGTTCTGGTTCTGAGTAGCCCCATCCTCTATAATTTGAATGAACGGTTACTACCCAATTGTTCACATAGGGATGAACATACAAACCGTAAGTTCCTTTTTCTAACAAACGATTCGCAAAGGTAATAGAAGTATTTATTTTTAGTTTTGTTCTTAAATTGGCTCCCAAGCGCCAATAGGTCCCGAAAGGGACCAGTGCACCCTCAGAAGTAGAACCAAAAATGAGTCGTTCCTTTTTAAACGGACGGTAATAATTAATCTTTATTTCTGTATTTTCTTTTTTGTATACTGCCGTTCCTCGAGGACTTTTGGGATTGATATACAAGCCGTAGGCAAAGTAAATTAAGACCAAAATACTCAATACAGATATACCTATAATAAATTTTCTTGTTTTTGCCATAACAGTGTAGGTTTTATATTTTTACGAATGTACGATAAATGTTTTAAATTTATATTTTACATAATATAAATTATCATTTAATTATTAGAACTGATAAAACTAAATCTAATATATCATATGTTGCTTACCAAATATGAT
>JAYNHN010000150.1:0-5334 GCA_038108035.1 Flavobacteriaceae bacterium | reverse complement strand
GCTGGAGACAACAAAACCATTGGACGTTTTCATTTAGATGGAATTCCACCAGCACAAAGAGGCACACCGCAAATCGAGGTTACCTTTGATATTGATGCTAACGGAATTATTAAAGTAAGTGCTTTGGATAAAGCGACTAATAAATCGCAAGACATTCGAATAGAAGCTTCGTCCGGATTGACTGAGGAAGAAATCGAGAAAATGAAAAAAGAAGCCGAAGCCAATGCAGATGCTGATCAAAAAGCGAAAGAGCAGGTTGATAAGTTGAATAGTGCGGATCAAATGATCTTTCAAACTGAAAAGCAATTGAAAGAGTTTGGCGAAAAACTTTCTGAAGACAAAAAAGCACCGATAGAATCGGCTTTGGATGAACTCAAAAAAGCACATGAAAGTAAAGACTTAGATGCCATTGATAAAGCTTTAGAAACGATCAACGAGGCTTGGAAAAATGCTTCTGAAGAAATGTATAAAGCACAAGCCGAAGCAGGGGGTGCAACTCAAGGTGCTCCACAGCCTGATGCCCAGCCTAAAGAAAGTGCTGCTAGTGGGGGTGACGATGTTCAAGACGTAGACTTTGAAGAAGTAAAATAAACCCTTTCATTTTATGTAAAAGAAAACCTCTTCTGCCTAGCACAAGAGGTTTTCTTATTTTAGCAAAAAAAACTATGGATAAAGAACAAATATTGGCAATGACCAATTCGATTTGTAAAAACACGTTAATGGAAACCCTTTCCATTAAATTTACAGATGTTGGTGAAGATTTTTTAACAGCCAAAATGCCCGTAAACCGAAACGTTTTTCAACCCGATGGTGTTTTACATGGAGGTGCCACCGTTGCACTAGCCGAAAGTGTAGGTAGTGCAGCTGTTTTTGTTTTGAACAAAGAACCCAATGCAATGGTGCGAGGAATTGAAATTTCTGCCAATCATCTTAAAAGTGTTTCGGAAGGTTTTGTATATGCCACTGCAAAACCGATTCACCAAGGTCGAACCATTCAGCTTTGGGAAATACGTGTAGAAGATGAACAAAATGAACTGATTTCACTCTGCAAACTCAGTACTTATACCCGTCGCAAATAAAAATATGTATTCATCTCCTTTGTTTTTGTTTCTAGAATCGCTCTGGAACTCCCAAAACCCATTTGTAGCTTTCCGACTTCCGGATTCTAAGGAAATCATGGTTTACTTCCAACAAAATAAAGAATTAAAACTTACGGAAGATTGGAACGATTCAGGTTTTGTGATGGCGCCATTTCAAATACAGAAGGGATTACCATTTATACCCAGCACTCACTCAAAATCTTTTTTGAGAATCCAATCAGACGGAACGAATCCAACCGAGAATAAGATTTTTCCTTCAACAGAGGGTAAAGAGGCATTTATTTCTTTAGTTCAAAAAACTATCAATGAAATCAATAAAGGACGTTTTAAAAAAGTAGTGGTATCTAGAGAAACGACGGTTCGAGTTGATTTATCACCTCCGACTTTATTTTTGTCAATGGAGCAACAATACGCTGAGGCAATGACGTATTTATGGCACCATCCTCAAGTGGGAACTTGGTTGGGAGCCTCACCAGAACAATTGCTTCTATCAAAAAGGGGAACCCTTCAAAGCATGGCATTGGCCGGTACACAGTTGTATCAACCGAAACGAGAAGTAGAATGGAAAAATAAGGAAAGAGAAGAACAGAGATTGGTGGTAGAGCAAGTTTTATCGGATCTTCAGAAGTACTGTGCCAAATCGGATATTCAAGTAAGTACACCCTTTAATAAACAAGCAGGGAATTTGGTTCATCTGTGTACTGAATTTCGTTTTCCTCAAAACAAAATTGCACTTAAAAAATGGGTCAAAGCTTTACATCCTACACCCGCAATTGGGGGTATTCCTAAAACATTAGCTCAAGAATTTATTACTCAACAAGAAGGCTATGATCGGAGTTTTTATTCCGGTTTTTTGGGTCCCATTGAAGAAACCTCTGCCCAGCTTTTTGTGAATCTCCGTTGTGCTCAGTGGAGACCTCAGCAGTTAATATTGTATATAGGTGCTGGAATTACAGCTAAAAGTATTCCCGAACAGGAGTGGGAGGAAACCCAACGTAAAGCAGAGACATTACTGCGAATTTTATAAGTTGAAGCACGATTATGCTGATTCAAAGGGAAATAACCCGAGATTCTAGAAGAGAGTCGCAATGGGTTTTGTATTTTTGTAATTGATGACGAAGACTATGAAGTTTCCAGCTATTCCCCTTGCTCAAACAGTTGTTCGATTGTGTCAACATTATCAAATTGAACGGATTGTTATTTCTGCCGGATCTCGAAATGCCCCATTGACCAATGGCTTTGTTTCCAACTCTTATTTCAAAACTTACAGTGTAGTGGATGAACGAGCTGCAGCATTCTTTGCTTTGGGAATGGCTCAACAACTACAACAACCCGTTGCTTTGGTATGTACTTCCGGTTCTGCTTTACTGAATTATTATCCGGCAATAGCAGAAGCGTACTATAGCAATATTCCTCTGGTGGTTCTTTCTGCTGATAGAATGCCACATCGAATTGATATTGGTGATGGTCAGACGATCCGTCAAACAGGAGTGTTTGAACCTCATTTAGAAACTGCAGCGGTTTTAAAACCCGATGTGATTCATGCTTCTAAAACCCTATTAGACAGTCCTTTACAAACATTGCTTCCTCCTAATGCTTCCACTAAAGAGATTGGGGAAATTCAAAAAGAAACCCAAATACACAATACTCAAGAAATTCATAGGACCCTCAATCAGGCAATGGTAAATAAAGGTCCCGTACATCTGAATATTCCACTTGAGGAACCTCTTTATGAAATGAGCGAAACTCCTATTCCATTGAATCTGGATTATACTTTTCATACCAAAAAAAATAGTTCCGAAGATCTAAAATCAGCTATTCAATCCTGGCACCAATCGATTAAGAAATGGGTAATCATTGGTGTACTAGAACCCAATTCCATTTCAGATGAAAATTTAGAAAAATTATGCAGCGATCCTTCGGTCGTGGTTTTTACAGAAACAACTTCTAATATCAATCACTCCAAGGCTTTAAATTCTATTGATACGCTGATGGCTCCACTGGAACTTTCTCAATCTATTGCTAATGAAAGTATTCAACCCGAATTGTTGATGACCTTTGGTGGGATGGTCGTCTCTAAAAAAATCAAACAGTTCTTAAGAAAATATCAGCCCAAATCTCATTGGCACATACATGAAAAAAAAGCATACAACACCTACTACTGTTTGGATCAACACATTCAAAAAACACCGGATCAATTTTTAACAGACTTATATAAAAATGCTCCGATCTCTTCAAGCGATTTTCACCACTCGATTTTTTCAATTTATCAGAAATTCAAAGAAAAAGGGAATCGTTATTTAAATCAAACTCCGTTTAGTGATCTTAAAGTTTTTGAAACGCTGGCAAGCAGAATTCCAGAGTCTTTGAATTTGCAGATTGCCAATAGTTCTTCCATTCGTTATACTCAATTAATGGACTGGTCAAAGGGAATCCATTTTTTTTGCAATCGGGGAACCAGTGGAATTGATGGCAGTACGGCCACAGCAGTCGGTGCTGCCCAATGTTCGGAACGTCCTACCGTATTAATTACAGGTGACTTAAGCTTTTTTTATGATATCAACGGACTTTGGAATCAATACATTCCTTCTCATTTCCGAATCATACTGATTAATAACAAAGGAGGAGGTATTTTTAGAATCCTCCCCGGAGAAAAGGACAGTCCCAATTACGATCAATATTTTGAAACCGTTCATAATCGAGATGCCCGATATGTAGCTAAAACCTTCGGATTGGATTATTCTAAAGCTCATTCTCAGTGGGGTTTGAAACATAAATTATCTCATTTTTTCAAAAAAGGAAATCGTCCTAAACTATTGGAAATTCAAACACCACGAGTCCAAAACGATCGAATTTTATTGGATTATTTTAAGTCAATGGCTTCTGAATAAAAATATTAAGATCAAAAGTTTATAACTTAATTTAATGCAATTCCTTTAGTAAAGCTTTGGCTGCTATTTTACCCAGTTCATTTGAGGCCAGTGGACTTGCTCCCGTAATCAATTTTCGATCTACACATACGGTTTTATCAGATTTACTATTGACAATAGTAGCTCCCAGACTTTTCAATTGTTCACTTAATCCGTAGGGCATAAGGCCTGGTAAATAACCAACCAAGGGTGTTTTTTGATCGACCGAATCAGGAAAAACACACATTTTATATCCCTGGTAAAGAAAGGGTTTGTCATTGAGTGTTGTCGCTAAAAAGGAACCGGGTCCGTGACAAATACTGATGGTAAACAACTCATTTTGGTGAGCCCAATTCAAAAGTTTACCCACATTTTTATCCTGTGGAATACCAATCATTGCTCCATGGCCTCCAGGAACAAAAACAGCTGCATATGAAGCAGCCTCATCGAAGGAGTTTTCAATAAAATCAGTAAGTTTTTTGGGCTTTTCAAAGTGGTGTTGTAATTTCTGGTAAATCTTTTCTACATTTTTATCCTTTTTAGGAAAGGCCCACATTTCAAAAACGACCGGTTTTCCTGTTGGAGTGACTATGTCAAATTCAAAACCTGCATGGTTAAGATGAAGCATGGGAAGTAAGGCTTCAACCGGATGATTTCCTGTAGAAAATAATTTACCATTTTTCATTTTCATGTTTTTTTCTTCTGTAAAAAGAACCAATATTTTCGACTTTTTCCCTTGGTATTTTTGATAGGTGCTATTTTCAAAATCGGTAAGATCAGCCGTTGCTAATCTCAAGGCAACCTTGGAGGGGCTATAGGAACCGTCCAATTCTAGTTTAGGGGCAATTCCGAGTAATTTTTTTAGCATGATTTTTGTGATTGGTTAATTAACTACAAAAGTATTTTGTGAATCTCAATTGAAAATTAACCTAGGGTAAAAAACTTATTTTTTTACTTTTTCCGATCGGATACGGCTTAAGCTTTGCTGGGTAATGCCCAGATAGGATGCGATGTGATAATTAGGTGTAAACATTTCAATATCAGGATATTGTTTTAAAAACAGATCGTAGCGTTCAGGCGCTGATAATTCCAATTGATTGATGATTCGTTGATGCAAACTGACAACGTGCCGTTCTAAATTTTTTCGTTGAAAAGTTTCAAATTCGGGAAAGAGGTCATAGATTTTTTCAAGATCAGCTGACTTAAACTCTATGACTTGAGAATCTGTGATACTCTCTATGGTTAGTGATGCAAATCCTTTGTTATAAAGAGCGATAAAATCACTAATCCACCAATCTCTTATCGCAAATTGTAGGGTGTGGTCC
>JAYNHN010000149.1:2306-5429 GCA_038108035.1 Flavobacteriaceae bacterium | reverse complement strand
CCTATAATTATCCGCAAGGTCGTGTGACCGATCACCGAATTGGGCTCACGCTTTATGATCTGCCCAATGTAATTAATGGAGACGTTCAAAAATTGATTGATGAACTTCAACTCCATCATAATACTGAAAAACTCAAAGAAGTCGGGGAAGTATTATGACCACAAATGAAATCGTTAATCAAATCAAAAAAAAGCAGTCCTTTCTTTGTGTTGGATTGGATATAGATTTAGAAAAAATCCCACTTCACTTAAAATCCCACCCGGATCCAATTTTTGCTTTTGCCAAAGCAATGATTGATGCAACAGAGCAATATTCCGTTGCTTTCAAACCCAATTTGGCTTTTTTTGAATCTTATGGTGTAGCGGGTTGGATTGCTTTTGAAAAAATAATGAACTACCTAAACGATAACTATCCAAATCACTTTACCATTGCCGATGCGAAAAGAGGCGATATTGGAAATACTGCTTCTCGTTATGCCAAAGCTTTTTTTGAAACTTATGCTGTAGATTCTGTCACGGTAGCTCCCTACATGGGTCAGGATGCGGTTGAGCCTTTTCTTAAATTTAAAGATAAACACGCTATTTTGTTAGCGTTAACATCCAACTCAGGAGCTTCTGATTTTCAATATACTCAAGAAGAAAATCAGCGTCTCTTTGAAACAGTTTACACACCAAGTGTCTCTTGGAAAAATTCGGCTCGTGTAATGTATGTTGGCGGTGCCACCAAATCAGAATCATTGTCTAAAATCAGAAAAATCGTTCCAGATTCTTTTTTGTTAGTACCTGGAGTGGGTGCTCAAGGTGGAAGTTTGGCAGAGATAGTACAGGCAGGAATGAACGGATCGTGCGGCCTATTAGTCAATTCGTCAAGAGGGATCCTTTATCAATCACAAGGAACTGATTTTGAGAAGGCGGCTGCGAATGAAGCCCAAAAGCTCCAAAAAGAAATGGCATTTTACTTAAACAATAAAGGAATTATTTAATGTTATATCATTCCATGTATTCTTCGGAAAATCATTCCGATAAATGGATTACTTTTATTCATGGGGCAGGGGGCAGCTCTTCAATTTGGTTTAATCAAGTCCGATATTTTAAATCCTATTTCAACATACTTCTCATTGATCTACGAGGACATGGAAAGTCTAAAATCTCCCATGAGGAAACCGAATATACCTTTGATTTGATAATAGACGATATTCTTGAAGTTTTAGATCACAATTCGATCATTAAATCTCATTTTGTTGGAATTTCATTAGGTTGTATTCTCATTCAGAAAATGGTTCAGAAACATGCCAGTCGAATTGACAGGATTGGTTTGGGGGGAGCTATTTTGGATTTGAATATTCAATCCCGAATTTTAATGTTTTTTGGAAAGTTATCCCAAAATATTTTACCATTCATTTGGATCTACACTTTTTTTGCCTACGTTATCATGCCTTACAAAGCACATCGAAAATCTAGAGCACTGTTCATACGTGAGGCTAAAAAAATTCCTCACAATGAATTTAAAAGATGGTATCGATTGACCACACACATTTTACCTACACTTACTAAAATTAGAGCTTTTGAAGTCAAAAATCCCATTCTATATATAATGGGTAAAAAAGATGATATGTTCTTACCCTTTGTCAAAACAATGGTTTCTGTACATTCCCGTTCCAAACTGGTAACTTTAAGTGACTCAGGACATGTAGTAAATATTGATCAACCGGAAAAATTCAATTTAAAACTACTTCAATTCTTTTTGAATGACTAGTTAAAGACTACCGTTTTATTATTGTAGACCATAATTTTTCGTTCACAATGTAACTTGACAGCTCTTAGCAAGACATAGGCCCTGCATCCAACTCTTCGGTTACGTAATGACTGGTTGCCCCAATAATTTTCACTCCCCTATTAAAAGCAGAATGATAGGGTTTTGCTCCCGGAAAAGCGGGTAAAAAAGAATGATGGATGTTGATGATTTTAGAGGGATAGGCATCGATTAGTTTCGAAGAAACTATCTGCATATACCGAGCTAAAATAATACAGTCTATCTGGTGATCTTTTAAAATTTTTAACTGTACATCTTCTGCTTCTTTTTTTGTATTCTTTGTTATGGGTACATGGTAAAAGGGAATAGAAAATTGTTTGGCAATAAATTCTAAATCCTGGTGATTACTCAAAATAAAAGGAATTTCACAACTTAATTTGCCGGCGCGTTGTTGGGTTAAAAGATCATAAAGACAATGGTCGTATTTTGAAACAAAAATAGCAAGTCTGGGGCGGTCTTTTTCCAAATAAAAATTGCACTCGAGATCAAATTCTTTTCCAAGTGTAGATTCAAATTCTTTTTTAAAAGTAAGGAAACGTTCCTTGTCAAAGTTGGCTTCTACCACTACACGCATAAAAAAATCTCCTTGTGTACGGTCTACGTATTGATCAATATAAACAATGTTTCCTTGATTCTTATGAATATAATCAGTTACCGATGCAATGATCCCTTTTTTGTCAATACAATACATTAGAAGTGTGATACGTTTCATATTTGAGGGCTATTTATGTTGGATTTTATTTGCCGGGTTGGATAATTTCAAAATTTTCTTGTTTTTTGGCTTCATCAACTATTTGTTTTACTTCCTTAAGTAGTTGTTTAGCATCGTAAACCACACCTTCTCGTATAGTATATTTGACCCCACCTACACGTACCACTTCATTTTCTTCAGTTAATTTGATGGCACCGGTACCATAAAGTACTTTAAAGTTTTCAAGCGGGTTTTCTTCTACGATAACAAAATCGGCACTTTTTCCAATTTCTACTGTTCCAGTTAAATCGTCAATTCCAAGTGCCTCTGCTCCATTGAGAGTTGCGGATCGAATTACTTCCAAGGGA
Source organism: Flavobacteriaceae bacterium (assembly GCA_038108035.1). GTDB lineage: Bacteria > Bacteroidota > Bacteroidia > Flavobacteriales > Flavobacteriaceae > MS024-2A. The sequence goes on along the minus strand of JAYNHN010000149.1, from coordinate 2,558 downwards.
TGGAAACCAGCCTCTCTTAACATTTCCATTTCTCGGATGTAAGCAAAACCATACAGTTGAAAAATAAAGCCGGAATCTGAACCCGTAGCTATGCGTCCTCCTCGGTTTTTGTATTCATTGATGAAAGTCATCCAAAGCTTGAAATTTTCTTTCCATGCTACTTCCTCTTCGGTTCCCCAAAAATGCCAGTAAGACCCATGTGAAATTTTACTGGGTTGATAAAATCGCCAAAGTGAGGGGAGGGTATAATCC
>JAYNHN010000149.1:0-2296 GCA_038108035.1 Flavobacteriaceae bacterium | reverse complement strand
GTATAATCCTCATGCCATTCCGCTCTTCTGGCTCTATGTAAATCTCTACTGGCTTCATAGATATTAAAAGTGGGAACTATGGTAAAGTCCAACTCGATCAATTCATTCATTACTTTATTCCAATGCTCTGAGAAAGGTTTTGCGGCCTGTTTCCATAGTTTACCTGCTTCTCCAAAACGATGTTGCTCATTTTGGTAATTGTAATTCAATGGATAATCTTGAACTGTTCGATCGTCAAACAAAGCCTCTGGCAGTCCATACCAATGCTCCATAGTGGTTAACCCTGCCCGAGCTGAATGCAATACATTCCAGCGAGCTACACTGAGCTGAGCGTGGTGGCAAGCCGATCGCAAGCCCAATTTTTTGTTTTCATCCAAAGCTGCACTCATAATTTCAGGTGCCGCACCAAAAAACTTAATACCATCCGCACCGTTTTTGGCATTTTGCCTTACCCACTCTCTAGCTTGTTCAGCTGTACTAATGGGTTTTTTGCTTCCTTGACCAAATCCGGTATAGGCTAAAACTCGAGGCGCAATAATTTGATTTTTTTTGCTGCGTTGCTTTAAATCTACAGCATAATCTACTCCACGGCCACTGGGTTCTCGAATGGTTGTTATACCGTGAGCGAGCCAAAGTCTAAAGACATAATCCCAATCTGCCCCTTGAGAAACACCGCCTATATGCCCGTGCATATCAATAAAACCTGGTAAAACATACATGCCTGTTGCGTCAATTTCTTTCCCGCCCGTTTTCAACGGTGGTCTTTTGGATTCATTTATCGAAACTCCAGGATAGCCCACTACATTCACAGCTGTAATTTTGTTGTTTTCAACACTGATGTCAACTGGACCAATGGGTGGTGCACCATTTCCATTGATAAGAGTGGCACCTCTTATTATAAGTTGTGAAAAAGGACCTTCAAACGATAAATTGTTTGAATCTTGGGCATGTGTGGCAGACAAGCAAAGGATCATCAAAAAGAGTATCGGTAAACGCATAACTTTAAAATTTTGATGAAGATAAATAAAAAACCTCCCACTTTAGCGAGAGGTCTTAAAACAAATTAAAAACAGCTTGTTAGGTTCCATTTTTTAATGTTGATTCAAACGAAAGTCTGCATAGGAATCCATTCCATGTTCAGATTTATCCAGTCCTTTAAGTTCTTCTTCATTGCTCACTCTCAATCCAATCGTTTTCTTTAAAGTCAATAGGATAAGCGTGGAACAGACTACGGAAAAAGCTCCGACAATTCCCACTCCAATTAATTGGATTATAAATTGTTCAAATCCAGCCATCCCACCAAAAATACCTACAGCTAATGTTCCCCATATTCCACAAATTAAATGAACTGCGATAGCCCCGACCGGATCGTCTAGTTTTAAACGATCAATCAAGGATACCCCAAATACGATAATACTTCCAGCTACGATTCCAATCCAAATAGCATCTGTAGGACTCATTTGATCAGCACCGGCTGTTATCCCCACGAGCCCTCCTAAAACTCCATTCATAAACATGGTTAGATCAAAGTTTTTATAAAGTAAAAACGATACGATTGCCGATGCCACTCCACCTGCTGCTGCTGCTAGACAAGTAGTTACCAATGTTAAAGAGGTGAGTTCAGGATCAGCCGATAAAACAGATCCCCCGTTAAAACCAAACCATCCAAGCCAAAGTATTAAAACTCCAGCAGCAGCTAATGGGATATTGTGTCCGGGTATTGCGTTCGGTTTTCCGTCTTTGCTAAATTTTCCGATTCGGGCTCCTAGAAGATATACCGCCATTAATGCAGCCCAACCTCCAACTGAATGAACCAACGTAGAACCTGCAAAATCATAAAAACCCCAACGATCTAAAAATCCGCCACCCCATTTCCAAGATCCTATGATTGGATAAACTATTCCTACATAAAATATAGAGAATAACATAAAACTGTTAAGCTTAATACGCTCTGCCACAGCTCCTGATACTATGGTGGCTGCCGTCGCAGCAAACATCCCCTGAAATAGGAAATCGGTCCACCATGTATAGCCACCATTTGCGTATTTTACGGTCATTCCTTCTTCGGGAGGTGAAATACCAAATTCGTTAAATTTTAAAAAGCCGATGGCTCCTTCTTCAAAACCGGGATACATTAATTGAAATCCTCCAATGCAATACATCAAGAGTCCCGCTGTAATGACAAAAAAGTTTTTAAATAAGATGTTAACGGCATTTTTTTGACGCGTCAATCCTATTTCGAGAAATGAAAACCCCAAGTGCATAAAAAATACCAGAGCGGTACAGATCATCATCC
>JAYNHN010000148.1:0-5456 GCA_038108035.1 Flavobacteriaceae bacterium | reverse complement strand
AAATAACAGGAATGAGTATCTTTATATGATGATCCATACCAACAGAAAACCCACATAAATGAAAAAATTTATCCGTATTGGAATTTTGATCGGTGTTGTTTTGACCGTTTTTTTGATAACCCGATCTAAAATGCCCGAATACAATCCCGAACGCAACTACCTAGATATGGAAGAGGCTATTTTAGAGGCCTTTATTCTTGCAAAGGACAGTGCAACCATTCAATTACCTGAAGGGCATTATCTGTTTTCTCAAGAACTTAGCATCAATGGAAAAAAACATCTAACCATCAAAGGAATGGGTATGGACAAGACCGTACTGTCCTTCAAGGGACAGACCAAAGGGGCTCAGGGTATTCTTATTTCCAATAGCGAAAACATAACCATCGCCGATATGACAATTGAAGATGCCTCAGGGGACAACCTTAAAATCACAGATTCAGATACGGTCAGGATCCAAAACCTTCGATCAGCATGGACCGGAACAGCTTCTAGTGAAAATGGAGCCTATGGAATTTACCCTGTTTTGTGCAAAAATCTTTTAATTGAAAACTGCGTAGCCATTGGAGCATCCGATGCTGGAATTTACGTCGGTCAATCTGACCAAGTCATAATCCGGAACAACATGGCCTTTTACAATGTAGCAGGAATTGAAAGTGAAAACAGTACTCATGTAGAGATTTACAATAATGAAGTTTATCAAAACACAAGTGGTTTGTTGATTTTCAACCTCCCTAAATTAACTCGTTATGGAAGCAATGTAAACGCATATCAAAACACAATTTACAATAATAATACCGAAAATTTTGGGGTCAAAGGGTCTATAGTAAGCTCCGTTCCCAAGGGGACGGGTGTGGTCATTATGGCTACTCAAGATGTTGCATTTTATGACAATACTGTAAAAGATCATAAAACTTCCAACCTCTCCGTTGTGAGCTATGAGGTTTTTGCAGCCGATCAAGATATTCAAAGAGACAACTTAGCCAGTGAAGCTCGTGAACAGGGAATTCGAGCTGTTGAATCTGATTTTAGAGAGGACTCCGAATACAATCCCTATCCTGGCAGAGTACGCATTTCTCAAAACACCTTTGAAAACCGCTTTCTATTTCCCTCCCTTAGTAATGAATACGGGGTCTTAATGGTACTTAAAAACAAAGCCGTCATACCGGATATTGTTTATGATGGGATTTTACCCCAAGGGGCAGCTCTTCAAGATGAAGAACATAAAATATGCTTGGACGACAACGGAAATATTAACTTTGTATTTATGGATGCTGCTCATGATTTTGAAAATTTCTCAAACGAAACGCAACTATTTAATTGTAAACTGTAATTAAGATTACTGAAAAATGACCCGAACCTTTTTGAAAATTACTTTTTCTTTGCCTTTTTTTGTCTTGACGATGGGGTGTCAAAATGAAACTAAAAAACTACCTCCAAAAGCCAAAAAAGTCAATGCTCAAAAAATCCTCAACAGGACGACTTATGCTGAAAAACAACACCTTTCTGAATACAATTTTTTTACATTACCTTTTTCAAATCTAGACCCACAAAAAAACGTCTATCCGTACGATCTAAACAATGCCTTATTTTCGGATTATGCATTTAAAAAAAGATTTGTTTATCTACCCAATGGTAAAAAAATGAACTACCGCAAAGATGATGTTTTTGATTTTGAAGAAGGTAGCATCTTGATCAAAAATTTTTATTACCCACAAAACTTTAACCAACCAAAAGAGGTTATTAAAATTATAGAAACTCGACTGTTAATCAAAGAAAATAATAAATGGAAACCGCTTAACTATGTCTGGAATGAAGACCAAAAAGATGCAAAATTAAACTATGTGGGAGGAGAAGTTCCCATAAGTTGGACGGATTCAAATCAAAGCCTAAAAACAATTCAATACGGCATTCCCAATTTAAACGAATGTAAAAATTGTCATCTCAAAGGAACTGAAATTACACCCATAGGGCCAACAGCCGCACAACTCAACAAGAAGTACACTGCTATACAAAGCACTCAAAATCAACTGGAACGCTTTCAAGAAATAGGGCTTATTGATTTACCCGTATCCCACTCTAAAATTCCAAAACTACCGGTTTGGAACGATCCTCAAACGGGAACCATTGAGGAACGTGCTAATGCTTACCTGTATGCCAATTGTGCCCATTGTCATCGAGTAGATGGCAGTGCTAAAAATTCGGGGCTGTATCTTACTTTCAACCAAACCGATTTAAGGAAAAGAGGGGTTTTTAAGCCCCCTGTAGCTGCAGGAAAGGGCTCTGGAGATCTAGAATACAGCATCGTACCGGGTCATCCAGAAGAATCTATACTTCTGTATCGGATGAAAAGTAATGATCCAGCCATTCGCATGCCCGAAATTGGTCGTGTGAGTGCGCATCAAGAAGGTATTGTTTTAATCGAAGAATATATTAAAACGCTCGCTTCAAACTGATTGCCAATTCATTTTTTAGTTCCCATCTTTTTCATTTATCTTTGATAGATTGCTAAAAAAGAATTTTCAATGCCTGACCATTCCCTCCGCTCAGGGTTTTTGTTTAAAAAACACATCAAAAAAGAACAAACTCCTTTCGAGCGACTTTTTGAAATTTTCAAAGAGCTCATTACTCATACTTCCGGTGACTTTGATGAAGCAATCGACTGGCTTCGTGAATTGGATAAAGAGTACCATCTTACCGATGAAGACTACACCATCGACGATTTTATCGAGGATTTAAAAAACAGATCCTATATAAAAACTAAATCCGGTTCTGATGGAAAAGGAGATGGGTTTGAACTGACTCCCAAGACGGAAAAGCTTCTTCGTCAACATGCACTCAAACAAATTTTTGGGAAACTTAAAAAAACCGGATCCGGAAATCACAAAACTCAAAAATCCGGAACCGGACAGGAAAATACCGGTGAATTTAAAGCCTATCAGTTTGGAGATGCTGTAGAAAAAATTGCCATTACCGAAAGTATTAAAAATGCTCAAATTAGAAGTTTAGGAAATGATTTTACCTTACAGAATGACGATTTGGTAGTAGAAGACGCCTTTTACAAAACCCAGATGAGCACCGTCTTGATGATTGATATCAGTCACAGTATGATTCTCTATGGGGAAGACCGAATTACACCGGCCAAAAAAGTGGCCATGGCACTGGCAGAATTAATTACAACTCGCTATCCCAAAGATACGCTTGACATACTGGTTTTTGGAAATGATGCTTGGCCCATTGCACTTAAAGAAGTCCCTTACTTAGAGGTTGGGCCGTATCACACCAATACGGTTGCGGGTTTAGAATTAGCCATGGATATTTTACGCCGTAAAAAAAATAGTAATAAGCAAATCTTTATGATCACTGATGGAAAACCCAGCTGTCTTAAAATGCCCGATGGAACCTATTACAAAAATAGTGTCGGACTGGATGAAACGATCGTAGAAAAATGCTATAATATGGCTCAACAAGCCAAAAAACTACACATTCCCATTACCACTTTTATGATCGCTCAAGACCCCTATCTCAAACGATTTGTGAGGGAATTTACTCAAGCCAACCAAGGAAAAGCTTTTTTTACCGGACTAAAAGGCTTGGGTGAAATGATTTTTGAAGATTATGAAAAAAATCGTAAAAAAAGATTGGAATAGCCCCTGAATAACTATAGAAAAAGAAAACTTTTATGAATAAAAAAGAAAAAACAACCTTAGGTGTTTTAAAGAAAAAAGGGTACACTCCCAAAACGATACAAGAAGAAATAGCTTCTAATTTACGAGAGCGATTGACCAACGGTACACCCACCTTTGAAGGACTGATCGGTTATGAAAATACGGTGATACCGGATGTAGAGCGCGCTCTTTTATCGGGACACAATATCAATTTATTGGGACTCAGAGGGCAAGCAAAAACTCGTTTGGCTAGGCAAATGACTCAGCTTCTAGATGAATGGATTCCAGTAGTGGAGGGATCAGAGGTTAATGACGATCCTCTGGATCCAATCAGTAGAGAAGCTCAAGAAAAAGTGGAACAAATGGGTGATCAAACCCCAGTGGATTGGCTCCACCGAGACGATCGTTTTTTCGAAAAACTAGCCACTCCCGATGTTACAGTTGCCGACTTAATTGGCGATGTGGATCCCATCAAAGCATCGAATCTAAAATTGTCTTATGCAGATGAACGTGTAATTCACTTTGGAATGATCCCTCGAGCGCATCGATGCATTTTTGTTCTCAATGAATTACCCGATTTGCAAGCTCGTATTCAGGTGGCTTTGTTTTCCATACTTCAAGAAAAAGAAATTCAAATACGAGGATTTAAACTAAGACTGCCCATCACTCCCCTACTGGTTTTTACTGCCAATCCCGAAGATTACACCAACCGGGGAAGCATTGTTACCCCACTAAAAGATCGAATCGGATCTCAAATCCTAACACATTATCCCCACAACCGAGAGATCGCCAAAGCCATCACCCAACAAGAAGCTAATTTTGATTCAAAGAAGAGTAAACAATTTCACATTCCCGACTTGGCTCGAGATATTTTGGAACAAATTGGTTTTGAAGCCCGAAAAAGTGAATTTGTCGATTCGAAAAGCGGTGTGAGTGCACGGATGAGTATTACCTCATTTGAAAATTTAATCAGCACAGCAGAACGACGCATGTTAAAAAGTGGCGATTCAAAAACGAGCATCCGTCTGGTAGATTTTCTAGGGGTTATCCCTTCCATCAACGGCAAAATTGAATTGGTGTATGAAGGAGAACAAGAAGGGGCTGAGCAAATTTCTTACCATTTGATTTCACAATCCATCAAAACCCTTTTTCCCGATTATTTCCCGAAAATTGAAAAACTGGAAAAACCAGATGAGGACGGACCTTATGATGCATTATTGGGATGGTTTTTTAAAGACAACGAATTGTTTTTAGAAGATGCTTTTACCGAAAAAGAATACCAACAAACTCTAGGTCAGATCAAAGAAATTGAAACTATTGTAAAAAAATACCAACCCGAATGTCATAAAGAGGATCGCTATTTTTTGATGGAATTTTTACTTTGGGGACTGGAAGCTCACAAAAAACTCAACAAATACAGAACACTAGAAGGATTTCAATTTAAAGATTCGTTAGGAAGCTATATTAGTCGATTGTAGTTATAAATAAAAACCTCCTAGAGGAAGGAGTTTGTAATAGAGAAGTAATTATCCTTCGACTCATAATGAAGACAAGAAAACCTTCCCCTAAAAAAAGGGGGCAATTATACCTCTTCTTATCAGACCCTTTAAAAATCCAGCAGCTAAAAAAAAGTCACGCACATAAAATAGAGTGATCCTTTTATTTAAAAAAAAAAATAGCCATCGCTAGAATTAGCTAAAATAAAGACATAAAAAAACCCTTGATTTCTCAAGGGTTTTTGTTGGCCTACTAGGGCTCGAACCTAGACTCTTCTGAACCAAAATCAGACGT
>JAYNHN010000147.1:0-5502 GCA_038108035.1 Flavobacteriaceae bacterium | reverse complement strand
ACGAAATGAAATCTGCATACATTGATTATTCAATGTCTGTCATTGTGTCACGTGCGCTCCCAGATGTACGTGATGGGCTCAAACCGGTTCACAGGAGAGTTCTGTTTGGAATGCATGAATTGGGAATTCGTTCTAATACTGCCTACAAGAAGTCTGCTCGTATCGTTGGTGAGGTGTTAGGAAAGTATCACCCCCACGGTGACAGTTCTGTCTATGATACTATGGTTCGAATGGCGCAGGAATGGAGTCTGCGATATCTTTTGGTAGATGGACAAGGAAACTTTGGTTCTGTCGATGGGGATAGTCCTGCGGCTATGAGATATACAGAAGCTCGAATGAAAAAAATGTCTGAAGATTTAATGGCAGACATTGATAAAGATACGGTCGATTTACAACTCAATTTCGACGATACTCTGAGGGAACCCACTGTGCTTCCCACTAGAGTCCCCAATTTGTTGATTAACGGAGCTTCAGGTATAGCCGTAGGTATGGCAACCAACATGCCTCCCCATAACCTGACAGAAGTCGTTGAGGGGACTATCCAGTATATAGACAACACAGAAATAAGTATTGAAGATTTAATAAAGACTGTAAAAGCTCCGGATTTCCCAACAGGTGGAACCATTTATGGGTATGAGGGAGTGCGCGATGCCTTTTTAACTGGTAGAGGTAAGATAGTCATTCGAGCAAAAGCCAACATAGAGGAAGTCAATAGCCGAGAATGCATAATTGTTACTGAAATACCCTACCAAGTCAATAAAGCTGAAATGATTCGCAAGACTGCAGAGCTTGTTAATGACAAAAAAATAGAAGGAATCAGCACGATTCGAGATGAATCCGATCGGAATGGAATGAGAATTGTTTATGTGCTCAAACGTGATGCCATTCCAAACATCGTTCTCAATAAATTATTTAAATTCACAGCTTTACAATCCTCCTTTAGTGTCAATAATATTGCACTTGTTAACGGAAGACCCGAAATGTTGAATTTAAAAGACATGATTCATCATTTCGTTGAACATCGTCATGATGTTGTGGTCAGAAGAACGAAATACGAGCTTAGAAAAGCAGAGGAGCGTGCACATATTCTAGAGGGTCTGATCATTGCCTCAGATAACATTGATGAAGTCATTAAAATCATTAGAGCTTCCGAAAGTCCGGATATAGCTCGAGTGAATTTAATCGAACGTTTTAAGCTTTCAGAAATTCAGGCAAAGGCAATTGTTGAAATGAGATTGAGACAATTGACTGGTTTAGAGCAAGACAAACTCCGAAATGAATACGATCAATTAATGATAACCATTGCGGATCTAAAAGATATTTTGGATAAGAAATCTCGTAGAATGGATATCATTAAAGAAGAACTGGAGGAAATAAAGAATAAGTATGGGGATGATCGACGTTCAAAAATTGAATACGCTGGGGGCGACTTCAGCATTGAAGATATGATTCCTGATGAAAAGGTAGTCATTACCATTTCACACGCTGGATACATTAAAAGAACACCGCTTGCGGAATACAAAACCCAAAACCGCGGTGGGGTAGGGCAGAAAGCCTCAACCACACGTAATGAAGATTTTCTTCAAGATCTTTTTGTAGGAACTAACCATCAATACATGCTCTTTTTCACTCAAAAAGGAAAGTGTTTTTGGATGCGAGTTTTTGAAATACCGGAAGGTTCTAAGATTGCTAAAGGTAGAGCCATTCAGAACTTGATCAATATTGAACAAGACGATAAGGTAAAAGCGTTTATTTGTACGCAAGATTTAAAAGACCACGACTATATCAATAGTCATTATGTGATCATGGCTACCAAAAAAGGTCAAGTCAAAAAAACATCTCTCGAACAATATTCCCGTCCAAGAACGAATGGAATTAATGCCATCAGCATTCGCGAAGGTGATGAGCTTTTAGAGGCTCGATTGACAACGGGTAACAGTCATATCGTTTTAGCAGTAAAATCTGGTAAAGCCATCCGATTTGAAGAAAGTAAGACGCGTCCTATGGGTCGTGGAGCATCCGGAGTGCGAGGAATAAGGTTAGCAGATGCTAAGGACGAAGTAGTAGGAATGGTTTCTGTCAATGATATGGATGCAAATATTCTTGTGGTTTCTGAAAATGGATATGGAAAGCGATCCAGTCTTGAAGACTATAGAATAACTAATCGAGGCGGTAAAGGTGTCAAAACCATCTCAATCACTGATAAAACGGGTCAACTTGTAGCGATCAAAACCGTGACGGATTTAGACGATCTTATGATTATTAATAAATCGGGAATTGCGATCCGTATGGAGGTAGCGAGTTTGCGTGTTATGGGTCGAGCTACCCAGGGGGTACGATTGATCAATTTAAAAGGAAACGATACCATTGCTGCTGTTGCAAAAGTTATGAAAGATGATGAACCCATTGAAGATATCAATGACATTGACGTAAACGATGGCACCATTATTGAATAAAAACAATTATATAACACAAACATTCACAATGAAAAAACACGTAACTTTAGTTTTAATCCTTTTTGTTTCATTAGTATTTGGACAAAAAAAGGAAATCAAAAAAGCAAAAAAATTATTTGAGGCGGGTGATGTACAAGGAGCGGAAAGCTTTTTGGAATCCAGTGCTTCTTTATTTGAAACGGCTGATGATAAAATTAAAAATCAAAGGATTTATTTAGAAGCTCGGATTGATCAAGCTAATAAAAAATTTCAATCAGCTTTTGAAAAATTCACTGCCTTTAAAGCTGCAGGTGGTGTTGATACGAACTATGATAAGCAATTACAAACTTTAACCTCTGATATCGTTAACAGTGCCATAGAAGACAATGCTGAAAAACGATTTAATGATGCAGCGACAAAATTGTATTTGGCTTACACAATTAATCCCGAAGTCAATAAAGATTATCTCTACTATGCTGCGTCCAGTGCGGTCAATGGTGCGGATTATGAAAATTCCCTAAAATATTATATTCAGTTAAAAGACATAAAATACGATGGAATTACGACTCGTTTTTTAGCGAATTCTGCCGAAACGGGTGAGGAAGTTGAGTTTTCAGAAACAGAATACAATCTTTACAAAAAAACAAAAGAATATACTGACTTTAGAGAAGAAACAAGCGAATCTAAATTTCCTGAAATAGTTAAAAATATTGCTCTTATTTATTCACAGCTAGGAGATAATGAAAAGGCAATGGGAGCAGTCAAAGAAGCTAGGCTTGAAAATCCAAAAGATTTGAATTTGATTTTAACAGAAGCTAACCTGTATATTCAACTTAAGGATAACGAACGCTTTGAGACTTTAATGAAAGAGGCAATTGAACAAGACCCAAACAATGCGACCCTTTACTTTAACTTAGGTGTTGTCAATGCTCAAAACGGGAATTCAAAAGAGGCAAGAGAATATTACAACAAATCAATCGAATTAAATCCTGATTTTGAGTCCGGTTATTTAAATTTAGTTTCTTTGATCCTAGATGGAGAAAGTTCCATTGTCGAAGAAATGAATAGCTTAGGAAATTCACGCGCAGACAACGCTCGCTATGAAGTTCTTAAATCAGAAAGAGAGAATATCTATAAAGAATGTGTTCCAATTTTAGAAAAACTAGTCGATTTAAACCAAAATGAGGAAGCTATTAAAACACTTATGAATATCTATGGTACTCTTGGGGATAACGAAGGATTTATGAAAATGAAAAAATTAATGGAGTAATTCCAAATAATTAAAATCAAAAAAAGCCCTCTTTTATAGAGGGTTTTTTTATATGATTTTTTTAATAATTCTTAATTTATGTGAATGCTGACGGGTCTGTTTGTTAAATATTCCAGTCTGATCAATACGATCGATACGAACTTGGCCATGAGCATGAAGGATAGAATGATTTTCAAGGAGAATTCCCACATGGATAATGGCCCCTTGATCATCATCAAAGAAAGCCAAATCTCCAGGTTCACTTTCATCTATAAAACTTAAAGTTTCACCCAATTTTGCTTGTAAAGATGCGTCTCTGGGAATGTTATAGCCGTTGATTCTATAAATCATTTGTGTCAATCCAGAACAATCAATTCCCAATGGAGATTTTCCGCCCCATAAGTAAGGAGTATTTAGGTATAAAGAGGCTGTTTTTACTAGGTTTGATTTTTGCTGTTTGCCCTTAATACTGGTTCCTTGAAAGTGATGATTCATCAAATGAGACCCTCCTAGGTTACTCCCCAAAACTAAAGTAGTAGGCAATTGATTTCCTGTTTCAATAGATTCGATTAGTTCAGTGGTAAAACACGTTCTTTCTTCAACTTCACTTAATTGATCGGAGTTAATAGATAAGGATTGTTTCGCATCAATCCATCCCGTATAATGATCCGTGGTTGTTTTTATTTTTAGCCAGTCTTTTCTCTTTTCAATGACCTTGAAACAATCCCCATAGAGAAGTTGTGAGACCATTTCACTGCGGTGATTTTTTTCTTTTCGCATCGGGGTGATGCCTAAATGACAAATGCCGTATTCCAAGTCTTAATTTTAGTGTATAAATACCAAATATTGCATTACAAAAATAAGGATTTTAAGTCCATCATGACCCAAGTCTTTTTTAAAATAGGGTAGATGACAATTAGTTTATGTAATTTTGAATAAATAATTAACTTGAAATCATTCTGGAAATATATTGTATCGCAACAAAGTCTTATCTATAAATCCTTATTGATTATTTCTACATCTGTTCTTATTTTGTATCTCTTTCCCATTGGGGGTCAGTTTAAGTACGAATTTCAAAAAGGAAAAGTTTGGCAATATCCGGATTATTATGCTCCATTCGATTTCTCAATCTTAAAATCAGAATCCGAAATCAATGAAGATCGCAAACGAGCAATTGCCTCTGTGAATCCGTACCTTAGAAGAGATAGTAAAGTTAGAGACAGCGTAATGGATCACTATTCAGATCAATTTGTTCTCTTTTTTTCCAAAGAAGAAAACCCAATGCTTTTGGATAGTTTATTTGATTATGGTAGAGGGTTTTTAAAAAAAACCTATCAATATGGAGTACTACCCCCCAATTATATCCATCAGGGTAATACTTCCATCTTCTTAATTGAGGGAAATACAGAAACCGCCCTCCAATTAGATCAATTTTTTCGATTAGATGATTTGTTCAATCGTTTATCGGGTGATTTAAAACGAAAAGAATGGTCGGGTTATTTGAATGTTTTTTACAATTTATTTTTTGAATTAATTACTCCCAATGTGGAAGTTGATTTAATTTTTTACGAAAATGCTAAAAAAGAAGCACTACAAAATCTATCCCTATCAAAAGATCTCATTCCAGCGGGAAAGTTGATTGTTTCAGAGGGTGTGGTAGTAGACACTAATCGATATGAAATTTTGAGTTCTCTTCGCCAAGAATTCTCGATGATAGAAAACCAAGGGTCTCGTTCTTTTTGGATTCTCTTTGGTTATTCCATTTTAATTGTTCTCACATTTACTTTACTGCTATTGTTTATTCACCGATACCGTATC
>JAYNHN010000146.1:0-5572 GCA_038108035.1 Flavobacteriaceae bacterium | reverse complement strand
TCAACTCTTTATCAAAATGCTTGGCTACCTCCTGGTTCCATTTTTTAGTTTTTGAACGAATACGCATCTCTTCCACCTCTTCTTCATAAGATACTCCACCCAACTCTTCTTGTATGGTTTTCATCTGTTGGTGCAAATAATATTCTCTTTGTTGAGAATCCATTTCGGTTCGAACCCTTGACTGAATATCATTTTTTAAAACTAATTTTTGATACTCTTCATTCATATGTTTCAAACACATCAAGGCACGCTGATGCAAACTTATCTCGGTCAAAATATTCTGTTTTTCCTTTACGCCAACATTCATGTTGGAGGAAACAAAATTGATCAAAAAAGAAGGGGTCTGGATATTTTTAATTGCAAAGGCAGCTTCTGTGGGAATATTGGGGTTTTCTTGAATGATTTGAAGTGCCAAGTCTTTTATCGAATCGATGGTAGCAGTAAACTCCTTATCTTCCTTATCGGGAACAAGATCTTCTACTGCTTCGATCTCCGCTTTTAGATAGGGTTGCTCTTGGCTAATACTTTTAATTTTAAATACTTTTTTTCTTTTTAATATTTAAATTAGTATTTCCATCAGGCATTTTTAAAACTCTTAAAATTTGAGCGACAGTACCTAAATGGTAGATATCTTTTGGATTGGGATTTTCAACGTTTTCATTTCGTTGAGCGACCACTCCAATGATTTTATCCGAATTGTTCGCTTCTTTAATCAACTGAATGGACTTATCTCTACCAGCAGTGATCGGAATCACCACCCCCGGAAATAAGACGGTATTTCGCAAGGGTAAAATAGGAACGGTATCTGGAAGCACCTCATTTGCCAAAGCTTCTTCATCTTCGGTTGTCATTAAGGGGATCAAGTCTGCTTCCGATTCTATATCTTGAAGTGACAAGTTGTCCAGTGAATTAAACAAGGATCGAGCCATTTATTTATTTTTAGGTCATTGTGTCATTACTATAAACTTCAGTCTATGGTGATGCACTATATAAGTTAATCAGATTTAATATGGACAATAGTTGTGCCAAGAAACTTTTTTAAAAGTGTAACACTTTATTATTTTGATACTCTAATAGAGTGAAGGATGTCCATTTGAATCAAAATAACGAACATATTGAAAAGTTGATCTTGGCTTGCCAAAAAAAGGATCAAAAGGCGCAAATGAAATTGTATCAAAATTTTAGTCAACCCCTTTATCATGTGGCCTATCGAATTTTAAAAGATCCCGATGATGCATTGGATGCCATGCAAGAAGGTTTTATTACTGCTTTTGAAAAATTAGATCAATACCAAGGTTCGGGGAACTTTGGAGGATGGCTCCATAAGATAGTAGCCAGAAAAAGCATCGAATGGTATCATAAAAAAAAGCCCTTTGTTCACGAACAAAACTTTGAAAACAAAATGGAATTAAGTGAGTATCAGGAAGAAAATGAAAGTTCTTTTACTTTGGGCAAAAATCAACTTGAAATGCATTTGAATCAATTACCGGAGCGCTACCAATTAATTCTAAAAATGTATTATTTGGAGGGCTTTGACCATGAGGAGATTAGTGAAATTCTCAATATTAGCTATGCCAATAGTAGAACCTTACTCTCAAGAGCAAAAACCAATTTAAAAGAACGAATCAAATGAACGATGAAAACTTAAGAAACGAATTTAAAACTTGGTCAAAAAAATTGGAGGTTCCTCCACTTCCTGAAGATCATCAAATACGCTTTGCAAAACGACTTCGTTTTAAATCAAAGGCAAGAATGATCCCTTTTTGGCGATGGGCTGCCCTCCTCCTTATTTGTATTGGTTTGGGGTCGGGCGTCCAATTTTTTTCTGATGAACCACAACCCGAAGTAATACGTTTTCAAAAGGCCGAAATTAATTTAATGAATCATATCGAAGAACAACTAAGACAATTTGAAAGCATTAATTCTTCGGAATCTGAATATATATTAAAAAATAGCAAGAAACAACTAGAACGTCTTCAACAAGATTATAGACAACTCTATCAAAGCTGGGAATCTAACTCTACCCAACCTCAACTGATTTTCTCTTTAATCACTAATTTAAAAATACAAATGGAACTTCTGAACGAACTCCATAACCAACTTAATACAATCCAAAAACCAGCAAGCAATGAAAGCCTGTAAAACAATACTACTCGTTTTTCTCTATGTATTAGCTCCATTATTTTCTTTTGCTATACAAAAGAATACTAAAGAATACCATAAAGAAATCGAAGTCAACTCCAACGCAATAGTGGAAATCAATAATCAATTTGGGGATCTTAACATCAGTAGTTGGGATCAAAATAAAGTAATTATTGATGTTCTTGTAACCGTAAAAGGAAGTAACCAAAAAAGAGTGGATGAAAAACTCGATGAAATTGAAATTCACTTTAACCTAAATCCTCAACGAGTAATTGCTAAAACTTATATCGAAGAAAGCTGGGGTTTTAGTTGGTTCAACCGATCTCGTCTTAGTTATCGTATTGATTACACAATCAAATTGCCACGATCCGTTGAAGTAGACTTGGATAACGATTATGGAACCATAGTACTGAATTCTTTGGATGGAACCGCAAAAATTAGTTGTGACTACGGAAAACTTTTGATCGGCGAACTCAACTCAGACAATAATAGACTCTCGTTTGATTATACATCTAATTCTTCTATTGATTTTATCAAGGGGGGCGAAATTAGAGCTGATTTTTCGGGTTTTGAAGTCGAGGAGGCAGGTTCTATTGATTTGATCGCTGACTACAGTAGGGCGTATTTTCAAACCATACAAAACCTAAATTTTCAAAACGATTATGGCAAATTGACAGTCAATCAGATCAATAAACTATCGGGTCGAGGAGATTACTTAACACTTCGGGTAGGCGAAATTTTCCACAACCTAGATGTTAATAATGAATTTGGTTCGTTAAAATTAGAGAAAATAGCCTCAGCAGCTCATTCGGTTTCTATCCAATCCGAATATACCGGAATTCAAATCGGCATTGATCCAGCTTGGGATTTTCAATATCAAATCGATCTTGAATTTGCTTCACTTCGTTCCCAAATTGATTTGAACCATCAGGTTCAGCGAATTGAAAATTATGAAAAAAAATACAAAGGATTTTTCCTTGACGAAAAGTCTCCAAATACACTCTCAATTTCTTCGAAATTTGGTGGTCTTAAAATAAATACCATTAATCCTTAAATTTTAATCTTATGAAAATTTCAAACTTAACAATTGTTCTTGTTTTTATCATCTCTGTGATGAGCGTAAATGCTCAATCCGAAATCAGACGCACTGTTGGTGAATACGATGGAGTTCGGCTTTCAGGTCACTATGATGTTGTTCTCTTTGATGGAAAAGAAGGTGAAATAACACTCAAAGGTGACCCCGATGATCTAGATCAAGTAGAAACCTATGTCAAAAACAACGTTTTAGTCATTAAGGAACCGAAATCCTCTTGGATAAAAAACTGGAATTGGAGTTCACAAAATGTTGTGATTCGAGTTCCTGTAAAGGATATTTCAGAGGTCACTTTAAGTGGTTCGGGTACTATTGATTCTGAGACTACATTAAAGGGAACTTCCTTTCTCAGCGTAATTTCAGGATCGGGTGATATAGTTTTATCTCTAGACTACACAGAAGTTGAGGGACTGGTTTCTGGTTCCGGAGATATTGAATTAATTGGAAATTCAAATAAGGTGGTTTTTAAAGTCACGGGGTCAGGAACCATCAACGCAAGTGATTTAATTGCCGAATCAGGGGAAACCTATGTGACTGGCTCAGGAGATATTAAAGTACGTCTTAAATCTGAGTTAAGTTCACAAATCACGGGCTCCGGGGATGTCATTTGTTACGGAAATCCTCCCCGTCAAAAAACAAAAGTGGTTGGTTCCGGTAATATTACGATTCGAAATTAACGAAGTTTTTTAAGTGGTATACGCAACAACATTACGGCGCCGAAAATAAAGAAAATGATAAAAAAAAGGATGCCGTTTCGCATACTTCCTGTAATGTTATCGATCAGTCCAAAACAAAGCATCCCAATCACGATTCCAATCTTTTCAGTGACATCGTAAAAGCTAAAAAAGGAAGTGGTGTCTTGTGTTTCGGGGAGCAGTTTAGAATACGTAGAACGGGAAAGGGATTGCAATCCACCCATGACCATGCCTACAAAACCGGCCACCGTATAAAACTGCATAGGGGTTCTTGTATAATAGGCAACGACACACAATACCGCCCAAATTACATTAATGATAACCAAAACACGAATATTCCCAAAACGCTCAGAAGCACGAGCCGTTAAAATAGCTCCTAAAATCCCTACGATTTGAATCAAAAGTATGCTAACGATTAATCCAACTGTTTTTTCTGAAGAACTCGCCCAACTGATCTCTTCCTCTCCAAAATAGGCAGCTACTAACAAAACCGTTTGCAAGGCCATACTGTAAAGAAAAAAAGCAGGTAAAAAGCGTTTTAAATTTTGATTTTCTTCTAATTGATGCCAAACTTTCCGCAATTCTTTAAAGCCATTCCAAATAATGTCTTTGGTCACCTTAGCCTCGTGAGTTCCTTTTGGTAAATAATAGAATGAATATTGACTGAAAAGAGACCACCAAATCCCAACAGAAATAAATGAATAGCGCATGGCTTTCATGGCTGCTTCACTTTCGGTTCCGGAGATGCCATACCAATCCGGGTTCATAACCATGGTTAAATTGAAAACCAACAGCAAAACACTGCCAATATATCCTAAAGAAAAACCCTTGGCACTTGCTCGATCTTGTTGTTCAGGATATGCAATATCTGGCAAATACGAATTGTAAAACACCATACTTGACCAAAGTCCAATCATGGCTAAGAAATAAAAAAATAGCCCTGTATAGATTGTGTCCAACTCAAAAAAATAGAGTCCCATACAGGCTAAAGAGCCCATATAAACAAATGCCTTCATAAAACGTTTTTTATTTCCAATATAGTCCGCTACACCGGAAAGCAATGGTGAAATAAAAGCTACTATCACGAAAGCAATAGCCGTTATAAAACTTATTACTGCTGTATTTTTAATGTCTTTACCAAAAAAAGGGATGGTGTGAACATCTGTAAAAAGAGCTCCGTAATAAATGGGAAAAATTGCAGAAGAAATGACTAATGAATAAACAGAATTGGCCCAATCATAGAATGCCCAAGCATTGATCAACTTTTTACTACCCTTTTTCAAGGGTTTTTTAAGTGTAAGCATTTTAAAAATTTAGTTCTCCAATGTACTAAAATCTCCTGAGCTCAAACTCAAGGATTGCCGATTTCTTTTTTTAAGAGTATCGCTTTGGGAATCCAACTTTTTAAATTTTGAATACGCCGTTGATTGGAAGGATGAGTACTCAATATTTCCGGAGGTGCATTTCCACCAGAAGCGGCTTGCATCCGCTCCCATAGTTTGGGGGCTTCCTCTGGATTAAAACCAGCTATAGCCATCAATTCCAAACCAATTTTATCAGCCTCTGATTCGTGTTTTCTACTAAAAGGCAACACCCCACCCACCGTGGTCCCAAGTCCGTAGGCCGCCAGGATGGCTTTACG
>JAYNHN010000145.1:0-5592 GCA_038108035.1 Flavobacteriaceae bacterium | reverse complement strand
TTTTAGAAGCAATTGCTATTCTAGGGAGTGTCCTTTTGTCTTTTTATATAGAGGATTTAAGGAAAAGCAACGACGATCTACTTTTAAAAAACGCACTTATTGAGGATTTAACCGTTTCAGTTGAAGACGACCTAGTTCAATTAAAAAACATTCAGAATATTTTACTTGAAAGTGAAAAAAGTATTCTTGAAATATTAAATGATGTTGATAAAAATCATCAACAATTGTCCGATATCGATGCTATTGAGAAAATATTAAGTATTGAAGTAGGTTTTTCTTTTTTTCAAAAAGACGGAATTTTCAACGAACTAATTTCAACGGGGAGTTTTGAATTGATCAAAAATAGAGAATTAAAAAATAAGTTACTAGAGATCTTTAATCATCTAAAAGAAAGAAATATCGCCACATCTCAGGAAATAGACCGTTTTAATATTGATTTTAGAAGAGAATTAAATTCAAATTTCAGGATTCGATTTTCTTATAATTCTTTTGATGGTCAATTTTATGGTTCACGAATATTGAACAACTCTAATTTTAATAACCAATATTATTTATCCAACTCTTTTTATGGTTTGATGTCCCAAGCACAACAGTATGTAAATATGTATTCAAGATTGTTAAGAGATATAGAGGAATCCTATAAGACGGTTTATAGCCTTTCGAGAGAGGAAAAATAAATGAGTTAAGAAAAGAATTTTAATGGCGACTATCTGCTTATGAACTCATCCATTTTGTTCCACTGCGTATCAATCATTTTCAAAACCAGACTAGCACCCATCAACATCCTAAAAAATGGGATTGATTAAATAAAAAGTGATGAAAAAATATATTATTGAAAGTTTTCTGATCGTTTTAAGTGTAATGTTTTCAATGTATATCGATTCTTTGATTTCTGTCAAAAAAAATTGGATCAGAAGCGGGCAATCTTATTAGAACTGAACCAAACGATAGACGATGATTTAGTTCAATTAAAAACCGTCATTTCTCTGCAAAATCAAGCGCTTGAATCCATTGGTAAACTAATAGATGATTATTTTTAAAATACAAAAATTAGATTCCCATGAATTGGCAAATCATTATTCTCATATAAAACAGTTTGGCACCATTTCATTTTTCATTCAAAGCTCGCCCTACCATCAATTAATTCAAACCAGCACCTTGGAATTGATTAAAGATAAAGATCTCATCAAAAATTTATTAATTGCTTATGATAGTTAGAATAAATGGAAAGAATTTGGTGATCGAACTTAAGACGACTTCGGTAACGATTTTGGTAAAGATCTGGCAAAATTCATTTTAGTGGTTGAAAGTGAAAGTAATGATGAAATGATTTACAAAAAACCAAAAGTAGATCGTTTTAGCATCGACCCAACATATTATCAATCGGAATTAGTGATTTATTATTATTCTGAATACAGAAACTGGATTCAGGGGTTTATTCATATCCATGAAAATTAACTAGATCTACTTACCAAAATACAGATTTTAATTGACTCAGAAATGAGTTCATATTCAACAATATTTTGAATCGAAGGATTTTTTTTGATTCAGAGGATATAGTGTATAATTGAAAATGACTACTTAGTAATGGAGGTAGGAGGATTTTAAATCAGTCCGTACTGTTTTTCAAAAGGAGGCTATTGTTTTTTTTGATGCTTCCAAACCATTCTCAAGGTCATGATATCAAAGTTTGAAATTTCATTGGAAGTATTCATAATAGAGGAGATTCCATCAGCATTTGGATATTTATCTCGGTCGTAAAGATCATCCAGAAAGAAACAATGTCCCATTTCATGTAAAAATATAGTTGCATTAGTCGCACCCGTAGTTGGGTCTAGTATATTACCTCCCATTTTAAGATACTGTCTTTGGGCAACGGCATCCCATGGGATTCGATACCAGAATTTAGTTTGGAAATAATCGATTCCTTCCGGATGTTGATAGGTTTCCCAGTTCGTGGGATAAAATTCAACCGTGCTAGACAAATCCGTTCTATTGCCCACCACTTTTAGAGTACTAAAATCTTCAATTGCATACCAATTGTAATCAAACCTTTGAACGGAATTTCGATACACTATATCCCAAGGGGATTCTTCATTGGTCAGTTCAAATTGGGTAACGATTGGGTAGTCTCCGTATTTTTCGTAAAAGGAAGGATCGATGTCAATATTTTTATTAAAAACAAATCCAAAAATTTTGATTTCTAATGGATCTGAAGGGAAATCGGAATCATAAGCTTTTAGTCCTTCAACCCAATTATTTGCATGCATTTGATAATCAGAATGAATTCGATCAATGACCTCACTTGAGATGGCGCCTTGAAATTCTTCAAAATGGAAATAGATGGGCCAACTGTTGGTTTTATAGAGTTCCCAAAGTGGATTTTTCATACCTATTTGTTTCCCTTGGTCGTCTTCCAAAAAGAAATTTTGCCCAATGCAAATTTCTATAAACCGATTGGCACTAGTAATAAAATCTTTTCTTTGAGCATCTGATAGATCTAAATCCACAAGAAATTCATCAAAATAATCTTCTGGATAGGGGACCCCATCAGAAGTTAGGGCTACATTATTTTTGGATATTGTAGGGAATTCTGAAGAGGTGGTTTCTTCATCACGGGAACAGTTAAAGGACATTAAGAGCATTAGAATCAGAAAAAAAAATTCTTTTTTCATTGATTTTTGATTTGATTAAAGATACCAAAAGCTTTCCAAATTTGGATTGATTCAACCGGCATCCAATGAACTTTTCTTTGTGTTGGACGGTTGTCATTAAAAAAAAACTCAGACAATTGTGTTTAGTGATTAAGATGAATGTTTACTTCTGTTCAATATAAAAAGGTTCAATACTTTATTGGCGATTGTTCATTTTTCATAAAGGGTTAGATCTAAATTTAGAGCATCTAAATACAAGATTCTATTTAGGGAACAACTCAGTATATTATCTCTTAGTGAGCTTGAAATTCGATTTGGAAAATACCGAACCGCCACGTAAAGTGGCATTAATTCTGAAATATCCTCACGGAAGGGATGCTCTTGAGCATAATCTGAAATATAACATCCGTTATCCATAGTAACCGCTTTTACCCAGTCGGTTCCATCGGTTTTCCGATTGGGATAATGATAGGCATCCATAGAAGTATGAGTGGCTTCGTGAATGAGAGTTTCTTCTACGATCCCCGTACCCCAGTTTTCATAAACAACAGTCATACCGGTGTGAATTAAAATATTGTTATTTCCCCCGCCGTATGCTTCTTCTCCTTTGTGTATCCACATGGTTTCTACATCTTTTCGAAGAGCAGTTGGTAGTTGACCTATTAAAAAAGCATATTTGTTAGCTTCGGCTATAGCTTCTTCTAATGAAAATTCAGGGTTTATTTGAATTTCTGTTTTGAGTCCGTCAGAAAAAAGGGTGTCAAAAATATAAGGATCGACCGTTATCCATTCTCCACCGTTTCTCCTGTCGTACATCGTTCTTGAGTCCATTCCTTGATATTCTATCTTTTCAAATGTACTGGGATCGGAGGACTGAATAATATTCCCCGTGATCCAAATGGTTCCTTCAAAAGGAGGATTGACAAGATCGAATTGATTAAAGCATTCGGACTCATAGGTAGTTGAACAAGATTCAGTTGGTTCTTCTGAACAGGACTGAAACAGTGAAAAATACACTAATAAAAGTGTTAACAGGATAGGTGTTTTCATCATAAAGCGAAATTATAAAATCGTTAGAGAGAACGTATAGCATAAACCCACTAATTAGTTTTTTAAGGGTGAATATACTTTTCTCCCATAATGGAATTACGGTAGATAAAAGAGTACAGGGCGTTTAGTCAATGGAGGTTTTATTTCCTTTCTTGTCCACGGCAACAAAGACGATAAAGCATTCACAATTTTTTTTGGATTTATTTTTAATCAGATGGGTACTTGATACATCAATTTTGATCCTTAAAGATGTTTTTCCTATTTTGATTATTTCCGCATCAAGCCGAACTAAATCACCAATATGAATGGGTTTTAAAAACTCAATATCATCTACAAATTTTGTAACACAGTATTTTTTGGTGAATTGAACAGAAAGAGCGTACCCAATTTCATCAATCCACTTCATTACCTTTCCTCCATGTACATTACCACTGTAATTAGCATCATTTGGTTCTGCTAAAAACGACATGCTCAACTTCTTGTTTTTCATAGAATCCTATTTGATTTAAAAAACAATAAATTTTGAATCATTGATCTATTTTTTTAGCGAATCCAATAGGACATTGGATTTAGAAAGCGATTCCAATGCCAATATTAGCCAATGGAATTCCAGCACCTGAATCATTTATTCCTGGGATTCGAGGAATTTCTTCTGAAAAGCTTTCAGTGATACCGTTTGAGGTTGCAGTAAAATCAATACTATCCGGAATTTCACCCAGTGCATAGCCCAATTCAAATCTAAAATACAAGGTACCACCTGTTTTGATTCCCAGTTTAAGGTTGGTTGTGTTTAAATTTAATTCTGCTGTACCCGTTCCGACTATTGACTGTCCTCCATCAGAATAGATAAGATCATTGAATGTTAGATCAAAGTTTAGACTGGATTGACCTACAGACAGATAAATCCCTTTTCCCTTTTCGCCAAGGTAAAAATTAAGACCGTACTCTGCATAAAAAAAGGAGAATTCATCACCGGAATCATCAGCATTAAAACTTGATAAATCAATGTAAGGTGCAAAATGATTGTTTAAAATGGGTAATACGACTTCTAGAGATCCGCTCAGTACTTGGGGGATTCCTACTTTTGCTCCTAGTGCAAAGTGTTTGATTTTAGGCTCAATTTCCGATTCTTCGATCTCATCAGATGAAGTTTGAGCATTAAGGACTGTTGAAATTATAATTATAGGGATTAATAAGTATTTTTTCATTTTAATTGATTAAAGATTTGAAACGTTAAGGTACTAATTTTTTTATAATTCGTTCTATAAACATCTCAAACAAAACAACTAACGATAACCTATAGCTGAAATTTTGTTATTTTTTTGAAGCATTAAAATAAAAATCATTGTTTTTTAAGCTGTTTTAGGAGCCGGTTATATACCATTGGAAAACAGTTAGGGAAATTCGGTAACATCCCAAAACTTAAAGAGAAATGAAAAAAACATTTGCCATTTTATTCATCACAGTTATCTTTTATGGTTGTCAAGAAGCACCAAAAATCGATGCGAACTTTGTAATTGCAAAATTTTATGAGAATACCAATAAAATTAATTCCTTGGGGTGCCGAATTCATCGTATTGATAAATTGACCTAGGTGGAACCGTATGGGACAATACCGGGTTTGCCATGATTGAAAAAGATACTACAGACACCCTTTTTGGCTTTTCGTTTTATGCCAAAAGAGACGATGTTTCTATAGAAAATATTTAGGAACAGGGGATAGGGTTAGAAATTTCAGTAAAAGACAAAACCCACCAGATTTTAAAAGCAAATCGTGGATTTTTAGGGCATACTGGAGGACAAATGGTTCAAAAATATATTTTTAAATTGGACTCCATCTATCAAAAAGTGTCGTTTCAAGACACACGAGATTTTTTACGTATTAACC
>JAYNHN010000144.1:0-5593 GCA_038108035.1 Flavobacteriaceae bacterium | reverse complement strand
GTACCATTGATTCTATTGAGAAGAATAAAGCCGTAGTTAATTATGGGGTGTTTACTACACAAGTGAATTTGGATTTATTAGAATATGTTGAATCCCCTAAAAAAAGGAAATAGTCTAAATGGACCACCTACATTATCAAATGATAACTGGGTCACAAATCCAATTTAATACACAGATTTAACAAATGGAAAGACTTATTATTTTTTACGATGGTTATTGTGTTTTCTGTAATTTTTGGATACGAAAACTTTGCCGATGGGATTCCAAGGATCGTTTGCGCTTCGCCCCTTTGAATAGTAAAATGGCTGAGGACATGATTCAAAAAACAAGTTTTGATCGGTCACAGATTGATTCCATTATTGCATGGGATCAATCATCGAGAGTTCGCATTGAGGCCGCAGCAATTTTTTTGATATTGAATCGATTAGGGGGGCTATGGAATCTTTTAGTTCTATTTCGACTCATCCCCCTTCCATTATCTAATAGGATCTACCGGTACATTGCTAAAAATCGGATTCGATGGTTTGGAAAAAATGATCAGTGCCCCTTACCCGATCCAAAATACAAGCATAAGTTTTTATAAATTCATATATTTGATTGTATTAATCTAAAAATTACCCCAAATGAGAGAATTCAAAAAATTTATTAGTAAAGGCAACGTCATCGATATGGCGGTGGGTTTGATTTTAGCCACTTACTTCGGTGCCATTGTAAAATCCTTAGTCAACGATGTTATTATGCCTCCTATTGGTTTGGCTCTGGGCGGAGTCGATTTTAGCGCTTTAAAAATAGTACTTCAACCGGCTCAGGGAGAAAATCCAGAAGTAGCCATACTTTACGGTACCTTTATCAACACCCTAATTACTTTTCTAATTGTTTCTTTTGCCATATTCATGGTAGTGAAGATGTATAACAAAATGCAAGACCGATTGAAAAAAGAGGAAGAAGAAGCACCTGCTACGCCTGCCAAACCTTCCAAAGAAGAGAAATTATTGACCGAAATACGCGATTTACTAAAGAAATAAGAGCTTATTTTTTAAGTTTCCCAATCGACTTTCCAACAACCATAGAAACGGCAGCATCGCCCGTTACATTTACAATGGTTCGACACATGTCTAGGGGTCGATCAATCGCAAATATAAGTGCTAAACCCGCTTCGGGTATGCCAGCTTGTGCCAAAACAATGACCAACATGACGATTCCCGCACTGGGAACGGCAGCGGTTCCAATTGACGCTAGGGTAGCTGTAAAAACGATCCCGAGTTGAGCAGAAAGACTCAAATCCAAACCAAATGCTTGGGCTATAAAAACTGCTGCTACCCCTTGATACACTGAAGTACCGTCCATGTTGATGGTAGCCCCAATGGGTAAAACAAAACTTGCTACTTCTTCATCTACCCCAAGATTGTCTTCAACACACTCTAGGGTGACGGGAAGGGTAGCAGCACTGGAACTGGTCGAAAAAGCTAATAGTTGAGCGGGTGCAATTCCACGCATAAAAAAAGAGATGTCTTTTTTGGTAAAAGCTTTGACAATAAACGCATAGACACCGATCATAATTGCCAGTCCCGAGAGCAAAGTAATTGCATATAGAGCCAGGGCTTGAAACAATTCCAAACTGGGTGCTTCTACCACAAGTGCTGCCAAGAGAGCAAAAACACCGTAGGGAGCAATGAGCATGATCAGGTCAATCAGTTTTAAAATAACATCGTTAAAGGAATCAAAAAATTTCTTGACCGGCTTTGCTTTCTTTTTGGGAATCAAAATCATTCCGATTCCAAAAAAGAGTGCAAAAAAGATGATCTGAAGCATGTTGCGGTTACTACTTGCGGCTGCAAATATATTAGACGGTACCAATTCTACTAAGGGTTGAAGCGGACCGGCTTCTTTTTGTTTGGCAGCTGCTGCTTGCTTTTCCTGCGTATCGGTTGCATAGGCAAGTACCAACTCCTCGCGGGTTTCAACACTGATCGATTTTCCGGGCTGGATGATATTCACTAAAATCAACCCAATGGTGACAGCAGTTAAAGTCGTTAAAAGGTAGGTTAAAATCGTTCTTCCCCCCATTTGAGATAATTTGGAAATATCTTTTAAATCCGAAACCCCTTTAATCAAGGAAGCTAAAATGAGTGGAACAGCAATCAATTTTAGTAGATTGATAAAAATTGTTCCGAAAGGCTTAACATAATCCCCAACAAAAGCGGATCCTCCAGGAACAAAGGAGAGCACGAGACCAAAAAGGACTCCGATTACCATTCCAATTAAAATTTTCCAATGCAAGGCGAGTTTTTTCATGTGTTAATTGTTATTGTTTTCCCGATGGTCACACTTCGGTTTTGCTTAGTGTGAAAATCAAACATCCCAAAGGTCATACCGTTCTGTATTTAAAAATTAGACAGGGATGTTTCATCTGAAAATTCATATTTTATTTAGAGAAAAATAAGAAACCGTTTTAATCAGAATTTCATTTTTTTGTTGAAAAGCTATCATCGAAGTTTCAAGGATTTAATTTACTTCTTTTTGAGCATAAACAACGATTCCTAACAAACATTTAACGATTCGCATTTTATTTTATAAATTGAGATTGGTTGGTTCGTTTAAGAAGGGAAAAATCTGCTAAAACCAAAGCAGCCATTGCTTCAACAATGGGTACTGCTCTTGGGACCACGCAGGGATCGTGTCTCCCTTTACCTTGCATTTCTACTTTTTCTCCTTGTGCATTGATGGTTTCTTGGTTTTGCATGATAGTAGCTACGGGCTTGAATGCAACTTTAAAATAAATATCCATTCCGTTGGTGATCCCTCCCTGGATACCTCCCGATCGATTCGTTTGAGTGGTTCCATCTGTATTAAAGAGATCGTTGTGCTCGCTGCCTTTCATTTGAGTACCCGAAAAACCACTGCCGTACTCAAAACCTTTGACCGCATTGATGGACAACATTGCTTTTCCCAATTCCGCATGGAGTTTATCGAAAGCGGGTTCGCCCAGTCCTACCGGAACCTTTTTGATCACACAACTAATAACCCCACCTACGGTATCGCCTTCCTTTCGGATTTGTTTAATATATCGTTCCATTTCTAAAGCCTTTTCAGGATCCGGACAGCGTACGATATTTTGTTCTACAAGACTAAGATCAAGCTGAGAAGGGTCTCCTTCGAGTTGGATCGTTCCCACCCCGGAAACATAGGCTTGGATGCTTAGGGGAGCTAAAAACTGTTTTGCGATCGCTCCGGCCACTACCCGACTGGCGGTTTCTCTGGCAGAGCTTCTTCCTCCACCCCGGTAATCCCGAAATCCATACTTTTCATCGTAAACATAATCGGCGTGAGAAGGCCGATAACTGTCTTTTATATGGGAGTAGTCTTTGGATTTTTGGTTGGTGTTGTGAATAGCAAAACCGATGGGTGTTCCTGTAGTTTTTCCTTCAAAAATACCCGAATAAAAGACTACTTTATCCGGCTCTTTTCGTTGGGTTACAATAGCTGATTGACCCGGTTTACGCCGATTTAAATCCTTTTGAATAGCGGCTAGATCGAGTTCAATTCCTGCTGGACAGCCGTCAATGACCCCTCCAATTGCAGAACCATGTGATTCACCAAATGTTGTTAGTCGAAAATGAGTACCAAATATATTACCTGCCATGGGTTGTTTAAAAACTCAAAGATAATAGTAATGAATGATATTTCTTTTTCACCTCTTTATTTTTTATTGAAACTAATGTTAAATTGTATAATTTATAGTGATACTAATGCATTCAATAATATACTCACAGGATGCAGACTGTTTTTCTGAGTGCCGTCCAAAATTTGATGGCGACAACTGGTCCCATTAGCCGCAATTAAAATCGATTCCTCAGCATTTCGAACCGCAGGGAAAAGCCGTTCCTCTCCAACTTTCATGCTGACTTCATAATGTTCTTTTTCGTAGCCAAAAGAACCCGCCATTCCACAGCAACCTGTATTTAGGATTCGAACCTCGTAGTTTTTGGGTAGATTTAAAATAAAAAAAGTATCAGAAGGATTGCCCAATGCCTTTTGATAGCAGTGCGCATGAATTTTTATTTGTTTTTTTACGGAATGAAATTGTGCAGAAGAAATGACTCCCTTTTTAATCTCATTCGCTAAAAAAGTTTCGATTAAATAACAATGCGCTGCCAATGTCGATGCTTTTTCGGGAAAAGAACTCAACTTTGGGTATTCATCCATAAAAGTATAGATGGCCGAGGGTTCTATTCCAATTAATGGAGACGCCTCTGAAATCAAAGGACTGTACAATTCAATGTTTCGATCTGCACATTGCTTTGCCTGTTTTAGAAACCCTTTTGAAATGTAGGAACGCCCACTTTCAGTGGGAGAAAGGATATGGACTTGATAACCCAGAGCTTCTAATAAATCAAGAGCATCTTTTCCTACCAAAGTATCGTTGTAATTAGTAAACTCATCTAGATACAGATAGACCTTTGGGTTGGAGGGTTTTGTTTGTTTGGGTTTAACCGATTTAAAAAGTGATTTTTCGAGTTTTGGAAAGCTTCGTTTGGGAGCGATCCCCAGAATTTTTTTAACCAATTTGCCACCCAGTGGATTGTTTAAGAAGGCGTTTTGAAGCCTTCGAATGGGCTGATTGATTTGATTTAGCTTGCCATTGTAGGCAAAAAGTCGATCTCTTAGACTACTACCGTGTGCTTTTTGATACTGATACAAAAACTCGGCTTTGTAAGTAGCAACATCCACGCTGCTAGGACATTCGGTAGCACAGGCCTTACAACTCAAACACAAATCGAAGACTTCTTTTAATTCCGAACTGTCAAAAGCATTCGGAATTTTATTTTGAGTTAAAACCTCTCGCAGTACATTGGCGCGACCTCTAGTATTGTGTCTTTCGTCTCGTGTCGCTCTAAAACTCGGACACATGGCTCCACTGGGTTCTACCGATCGGCATTTTCCGGCTCCATTGCACTTTTCGGCAGCGCGCAGGAGGCCTTGATCCGATGAAAAATCAAAAATTGTGTCAAAAGAAGGGGTTTCTTGTTGAAGGGTTCGAAGGTTTTGATCCATCGGAAAGGGATCTACTATTTTTCCGGGATTTAGGATGTTTAGGGGGTCAAAAGTACTTTTAATACGTCTAAATAGGTTGTAATTATCCTCCCCCACCACTATGGGAATAAATTCAGAGCGGACGATCCCGTCTCCGTGTTCGCCACTCAGGGAACCTCGGTATTTTTTAACAAGTTGGGCAACGGCTAAGGTAATGGCCCTAAAATCAGCAACTCCTTGTTTGGATTTTAAATTCAGTATCGGCCGAAGATGTAGTTCACCCGCTCCGGCATGAGCATAATAAACCACTTCTTGTTTGAATTCATTCATCAAAATTTGAAAGTCATTGATGTAATTTGCTAACTGTTTTAAGGGAACGGCAGTATCTTCAATACAGGCCACTGCTTTGTGATCGCCCACAATATTACCCATTAAACCAAGCCCCGCATGACGTAGTTCATTTGCCAAGTCAATATCTCCCCCCCAAAGAGCTCTGGTAGCATAGCTTAATTTGGTTTGTTGTAGTGTTTCATGAAGTTGTTGAAGGGCTTTTTTTAAT
>JAYNHN010000143.1:0-5910 GCA_038108035.1 Flavobacteriaceae bacterium | reverse complement strand
CGATCAGGGTTTGTTCAAGGCCACCTACGGGTACCCCAATTTTTCCATTTAACAAGATTCGATCGCTGATTTTTGTTGAAAGGGTAAAACCTAAGCGGTCTTCGGTTGCAATATCAAGCAAAGCACTTTTATCACCCTGCAAGTAGTCAATCCCCACATTCAATTTTTCATCATCTTCTCCCAAAAGGTCACTAAACACTTCGGAAGCCTTTTGGTAAAGGTTATTAGTCACTCCTTGCATAGAAACACTTACCTCATTGATAAAAATTCCTTGAGAAAGAAGAGAGATGGCTTGAAGTTGACTTCGTTGATTATCGGCCAACCGATAGTTAATTTCAGAAGCGACCGTTCCACTGGTATTTGGAAAGTCAATTTCAAAGATCGGATCGTCTGGTTTGAGTAGGTTTCCTTGGAGTTTAATTAAAACTTCGGTGGGGATTTTTTTATTAAAATTGGGGTTGTCTAAAAGAAGAGCCGGATTGGCTCCACCGGGGACATCATAAACGGCCTCCAAATCCATCTGAGCATTGAGGGGATCTCCTTCCCAAACGATGGTACCTCCCGGTTTTACAGCAAATTTTTTGTCAATCAATCCCAAATTCTTGAAGTTATAGATCCCATCAAAAGAAATAAAGTCACCCCACATATTGAATTTTCCATTGGTGTCGATCTCCATAAAAAGGTTACCAGCTCCCCTGCCGTTAAGATAGCTTCCGGTTTCTTGATCGATTACGATTTCAATTTGTGCATTGGGGGCAACATCTAAATCAAAATTCATTTCAAGTCCTCGAATTTCAGGAATTTTATCTGAGGTAGTGTTCTGATCGAATCTCGTTATATTATTCTTGTCAATAAAACTGATAAAGGATGTATCCGAAAGACCGTAGTTCTCTGCCCAAGGAATTTTTATTGTTGTGCCCTCTTCGGTGCCACCTTCTACATCAATTTGAAGATTTTTAGTTGGACCATTTAATCTTAATATTCCATCCAAAAAGCCTTTGCCATAAAATAATGATTCCGGAGTTTGTTCACTGTTGAGTAACAACATTTTGTCAGAGGCAATAGTCAGATTCGTTTGCCAATTTGAAAAATTATCATGAAAAAATACACCGTTCAAAACCGCTTGGGTTCCCTCTGCACTGTCAGTCAGTTGAACTGATTTAAAATTAAAATTCTGGTCATTCAATTGGATATCGGTTTGATCTATTTGATAATCTACATTGATGTAGGGTATGGAAAAGCCCGAATCACTCAGACGAAGTGTCCCATTATGTTTTAAATTGTTTATATAACCCCACAAATTGACATTTCCATTAATAATTCCTTTAAAATCTTTGATTGAATTCTTTCCCAGTGGAGAAAGAAAAGCTAAGTCTAATTGCTGAAAATCAAAGTTTAAATTCAATTTAGGATTCTCCAAATCCTGGACAAAACCTCGAGCATCGACTAATTTTTGGGACTCTTTTTGGAGTTCCATTTCAATTCCGTATGTGTTAAACTGAGTATTTCCATTTACATTTAAATTCAGTGTGCCAAGGTCTTGCTGATTTATGTTTAAATCCTCAATAGCGATATTCGAAAAAAATTGATTCCTCGTTCCTGATCGAGTGATTTCTGTATCGACCGATCCAAGACCACCCATAGTCAATGTGGGGTTAAAAACAAACAATTCTTCCAGTTGAACGGAATCCGCTGTCAACTTTAATCCAAAATTATCCTTACTTTGATGAAAGCCAGAGATGGCTATTTTTTGTTTTCCAGAGACTGCCGTTAAAGCAGACAACTGAGTTTTCTTATCGGCAATAAAGTAGCTCAATTTTTGATCGTTTGTATTCTCTGGATTCACGGTCCATGTGGCAATTCCCAGTGGTATTTTAGATTTTCTAAATCCGAAATGAGAGGTGCCATTTTGTTCAAGGGTATGATAAAAGTTGACTTCAAAAGGAACTTCCTTTTTTTTCTGACCCAAAAATTCAGATCGGAAATAAAGTGTATCACGCAACTTAGTACTAATCATACTAAAATCAGAACTCTTAAAGTATTTATGAGAAACGTTTTGAATATTTAAAAATGTATTGTAAATGGGATTTTTGGTGTCTATTTGAAAATGAATTTTTTCGAATTGAAAATCATTCCATCTAAGAAGTGGTGCATCAAAGGTAACTAACGAACGCTTTTTATTCGAATTGATTCTACCGTTTAGCAGAATGTTTTCAGCCACTGAAAATCGAGGATACAAAGCATCCAATAATTTTTTATAGATGGTCAATCGGAACGATAGATTTTGACCTTCCAACGTTTTTTTAGGAGGTAAAAAAGGATAGACCTCGTGCAAAGCATTTTGAAACAAAGATCGCAACTGCGCGACCTTAAAGGTCCCAAGAGCATTTCCCGAAATGCAATCCGTATTTGAAATGATCAATTCAGTTTGATTTCCGTCCACTTTTTTAATCAATGAGATCGGATTGAGAGAGATGATTTTTTTATCATTTTCAATGAAGCCCGATGCGATTTTGATTTCTCCTTTTAAATCGTCAAGGGTTTTTCCTTCCAGATTGGATAAAATCACTCCTTTAAAAAGTCTTTTATTGGTGTCTAAATTCAATCCTAAAAAATTCAAATCCAATTTTTCAACATTGGCCGCTAGGGTATAAATGGGAGTTTCATTTTCAAAATTAAATCGCAAATCACTTTTAAGCTCCACCTCAGGAGTAACAATTTTTAAAGTATTTCTTAGTTGGTCATTCTGAAACCGACCCGAAAAGGCTATACCTCCCAGTTTCATTTTGGTTGTATTGAGTTGTAAGTTAGGGGAATTCCATTTTAATTCTATGGGTTTTTCTCTGTTTAACTCACCACTGACCTCAATGGAGAAATCTACTTTCAGATCTGTTTTCTGAGGAATAAATCGGTCTATATCAAGTTGATTAAATTCCGTTTGAAAAACTATTTTTCTATTTTGAGAGGATGGATCTAAAATACCTTTGCCCATAGAACCTGTCAAATTCAAACGGGCCCAATCGTTATTAGAAGCTACCTTAAAACCAATACTTTCTCTCGTGGTTGAAACGGAACCTTTGAGTTGAAATCGATCCACATTTGACAATCGATTTTGTAGGGTGGAGTCTATTAGCTTTAATTTCCATAAGGGTTCGGTTCCTGCACTTAAACTATCAATAGCAATATCCCATACTCTCTGGTTAGAATCCAATAAATTTTCTATGATTCCCATTCCGTTGAAATATAGATCTTTATTAAAAATATACAAATGATCAACTTCAACTGCTTGGGTAGAACCGGATGCTTTTAGTTTAAATTCAACTGGTTGGTTTTCTTTTAGAAAGGGTAAGTTTGGAAACAAATCTTTTAAATTGAGTTGGCTTTTTTCAAACGATGCCTCTACACTTCCTGAGGAGCGAAAGTCCTTGAATGATTCTCCGTTAGCATGGAGTTTCAAGGCTCCATTAATGAAACTTTCATTACTTTCCAAATTCAAATCGTTCCAAACGAACAACCCAGGTTCGTATAACAAAACACCTGTTGCGTGGATGGGACGCTCCACAGGAGATTTCAATTGACCGCTAAGTTTTTCCAATATCAGATCAAAACCAGTATCACGATAGTTAAAATCATTTGTAAGAAGTGAAAAATCTTTAACTATCCATGGCGGATTTTCGGTTTGATTTTGATCGTTGTAGCTAAACTTAGCGTGAGTAAGATTGAGTTCATTTGCTTGAAAAATGGGTTTTGCAACTTTGGATTGGTCTCTTTTTAATTTGTCTAACACCACTTTTAGAGAATGAGCACTTTCATCTTTATATTTTTTTATGTTGAAGAAAACGCCATTGGCATGAACGGCATCCAAGTCAAAATCGGTATTTTGAAGTTTTTTAAAATCGTTGATGGAGGTTCTGAGTTCTTGAATGTACAACAGGGTATCACCATGGTGGTCTTCGATATACAATTCAGAAAACTGAAATTTTCCATTCCATTTTAATCTTATTTTATCGATTGAAAATTCTTGTTGGGTTTGTTTTTTAAATTCATTAGTTAACTGATCAACAATTTTGGTTTGAACAAAAGTAGTTGAAAGCAGTCCTACACACAGAAGAATCAGAGTGATTAAACTCCCTAAAATGATCGTCGCTATTTTATACCTCCTTTTGATGGTAATCTTTTATTTTTGTAACGTTTATTCTATCAAAATGTTGAAAAAGACTGAAACTATTTTGGCCATTGAATCTTCCTGCGATGACACGGCAGCGGCAGTAATAAGAGGAAGAAAAGTCCTGTCCAACTGTGTAGCCAATCAAAAAATACACCAGGATTATGGTGGTATAGTTCCTGAACTGGCTTCAAGAGCACATCAATCAAAAATCGTTCCGGTTGTTCAACAAGCTCTTGCACAAGCAAAGATCGACAAAAAAGAGCTAACTGCAATTGCTTATACCCAAGGACCGGGTCTTTTGGGTTCTCTTTTGGTCGGGAGTGCTTTTGCCAAGTCGTTGTCAATGGCTTTGGATCTTCCTTTAATTCCCATTCACCATATGCAAGGTCATTTATTGGTTCACTTTATTAAAGACGAACGACTCAAAGCTCCTTCCTTTCCTTTTTTAGGAGTAACGGTTTCAGGAGGACATACCCAACTGGTTTTGGTAAACGATTATTTTGAAATGAAACTATTGGGAACCACATTGGATGATGCCATTGGGGAAGCTTTTGACAAATGTGGAAAAAAAATGGGGCTCCCCTACCCAGCCGGACCTAGCATTGATCGCCTTGCCAAGGAGGGGAATCCATATGCCTTTTCATTTCCAATTTCTAAACTCAAAGGTTACCATGTCAGTTATAGTGGGGTTAAAACAGCTTTTACCAACTTTATTGCCAATCAAGTACAAAAAAATCCAAGTTTTATTGAGGAGAACCTTTCTGATTTGTGTGCCAGCCTTCAATATACATTAGTACAAATTATTCTAGCTAAAATTGAAAGGATTGTCCGAGAAAAAGAATTGACTCAAGTTGTCATTGGAGGTGGCGTTGCTGCCAATTCAGAAATTCGAAATCAGCTTTTGTCAAAAGAACAGTCCGAGGGTTGGGAGGTCTATTTACCACCTTTAGAATATACTACCGACAATGCTGCTATGATAGGAATCACTGCTTTTTATAAAATACAGCAACAATCATTTGGAACTTTATTCGATCGTTCTGATGCCCGATTAAAATTTTCGTAATGACCCTTTTTTTTGACAAAAGTATATCCGAAACCACTGAACAATTCTTTTTTAATAAAGAGGAGAGTAAACACCTTGCCAAAGTAATCCGTAAAAAAGTGGGTGATTCCATCACGGTAACCAACGGAAACGGTTTGGAATGGATCGGCAAATTATCGGTTGTATCTACATTAAAATCAGTTGCCGAACGAAAACAAACTCATCTCCATCTTCCCAAAGCAACTCAAATACACCTGGCCATAGCCCCTACCAAAAACAACAATCGGATGGAGTGGTTGGTTGAAAAATTAACAGAATTGGGTATCCATTCAATCCATCCTATATTATGCCAACGTTCGGAACGCAAAGTGATTAAAAAAGAGCGGTTTGAAAAAATAGCCATTTCGGCTTTAAAACAATCTCAACAATTTTTTTTACCTCAAATCGACGATCTGATCCCCTTTACTACTTTTATTAAAAATATTCGAGGATCAGCAGCAATTGCACATTGTGAAAATACCCCCAAAACACTTTTATCCTCCCGAACGGTTCCTGAGCCATCGATCACTATCTTGATCGGACCTGAAGGAGATTTCAGCCCTGAGGAAATTGATCTTGCTCAACGATCTAATATTGAATCAGTTTCACTGGGAAAACAACGCTTTCGAACAGAAACTGCAGGACTTTTTGCCTGTCACAC
>JAYNHN010000142.1:0-5914 GCA_038108035.1 Flavobacteriaceae bacterium | reverse complement strand
TGCCAGCAGTGCTGGGAGAAGTAGATATCATTAAATCCATCACTCTTTTGCCTGGAGTTACCAATAGTGGTGAAGGCTCTTCCGGATTTAATGTTCGTGGGGGTGCCGCCGATCAAAATCTGATCTTATTGGACGAAGCGATCGTATTTAATTCATCGCATCTCTTTGGTTTTTTCTCTGTTTTTAATCCGGATGCTGTAAAGGATATTAAGCTCTACAAAGGAGGTATTCCTGCTAATTATGGCGGTAGAGTTTCTTCTGTCTTAAATATTTATCAAAAAGAAGGAAATAGTAAAAACTTTAAAGCTCGAGGCGGTTTAGGACTTATATCAAGTCGGTTGCTTTTGGAAGGACCTCTGGAAAAAGATAAGGGTTCATTTCTAATTGGTGGAAGAAGTAGTTATGCACATTTGTTTTTACCTTTAGTAGAAAGTGCAAAAGACAACAAAGGATATTTCTATGATTTAAATACCAAATTAAGTTATATTTTGAATGACAAAAACAATCTATATCTCTCAGGATATTTTGGTAGAGACGTCTTTGATATCGATAATTTATTTAATAATGCTTTTGGAAATTCAGTGGCTAACTTTCGATGGAACCATCTTTTTAGCAATAAGCTTTTTTCAAATCTCTCTCTTATTTATTCAAATTACTATTACAATTTAGATTTTAGTTTGGCCGATTTTGAATGGACTTCATCCATCATTAATTACAACCTCAAATACGATTTTAAGCATTATGTAAACGATAAAGTCAAACTAGATTATGGTTTTAACAGTATTTATTATCAATTTGATCCGGGTTTAATTGAACCCACAAATGAATCCTCACAAATCCAAACCAACAAATTAGCCGATAAGTTTGCAATTGAAAATGCGCTTTATGGAAGCATCAATTACAAATTAGGAAAGACGATCAATTTTATGGCAGGTGCTCGATTGAGTAATTTCATTCGCTTAGGACAAGAACTTAATCGCTATCAAAATGATAACCCTATTGAGTACAACGAAAGTTTAAAAATTTATGAAGAGGCTACCCCTATAGGGATCGATAACTACAACCAGAAGGAAATTATCAAAACATTTACCCAGTTAGAACCTCGATTTTCTCTTGCTTATCAATCAAAGTTCAACCAATCCTTTAAAATAAGTTATAATCGGATGGCTCAATACCTGCATCTGATTTCTAATACCAATGCCCCTACTCCAATTGATATTTGGACACCCAGTGGAAAATTTATCAAACCCCAATTATTGGATCAATATGCCAT
This sequence comes from Flavobacteriaceae bacterium, assembly GCA_038108035.1. Taxonomy (GTDB): domain Bacteria; phylum Bacteroidota; class Bacteroidia; order Flavobacteriales; family Flavobacteriaceae; genus MS024-2A. The sequence goes on along the minus strand of JAYNHN010000142.1, from coordinate 4,641 downwards.
AGGGTATTTTAGGAGTTCCATCGATAATTTATTCAATTTTGAGTTTGAGGCATTTTATAAATCAGTTCAAAATCGACTGGATTACATCGATGGCGCTGAACTCATCGCCAACGAAGCGATTGAAAGGGTTCTTCTTTCTGGAGAAGCTCGTGCAAGAGGACTGGAATTTTTGGTCCGTAAAAATGAAGGAAAACTAAAAGGATGGATTGCTTATACGCTTTCCAGATCAGAACAGCGAACTCCCGGTAGAACACCCCAGGAGGTAGGAATAAATAATGGGAATTGGTATAGTACACCCTATGATAAAACCCATGACCTATCCTTTACAGCTACGTATTCTCTTAATAAAAAATGGGATTTGAGTGCCAATTTTATTTATCAAACTGGGCAACCCATAACGTACCCCAATGCCCAATATCAATTTTCCGGTTTTTCTATTCCCAATTATGAAACCAGAAATAGCAGTCGCCTCCCTGCCTATAATCGTTTGGATTTGTCGGCCGTTTATTCACCTTCTAATGAGAATAAAAAATACAAAGGTGAATGGGTTATGGGTATTTACAATGTTTATGATCGAAGAAATGCAGCTTCCATTCGATTTGAAGAAAATAGAGAGACCGGACTCAATCAAGCCATTCGTTTGTCTATTTTTGGCATCATTCCTTCCATCACTTACAACTTTAAATTTTAGTCATGAATCCAAAAGTTACTTTCTGTTTAATAGTATGTATATCATTCTTATTTGTCCATTGTGAAGATCCCATAGATGTTACGGTTAATGATAGTGATCCTCTACTTGTTGTAGAGGGCACAATCAATTGGATTAAAGAAACCCTACAGACCGAACAAGAGATTACCCTTTCCTTGAGCAGTTCTTATTTTAGTGAGCAACGTATTCCAGCAAACGGAGCAACCGTATTTGTGTCAGACAGTAAAAATGTCATTTATCAATTTCAAGAAAAGGAAAATAGTGGGATCTATTTTCCCATTGATACCCTTCCCTATCGGGTCAACGAAAAATTCACACTTTCTATTGAGTATAAAAATGAATTATACTCGGCAGAAGAATCACTTCAACCCGTGGTTTCCATTGACAGTATTCGACAGGAAACTATTGATTTTTTTGGTAGGGAAGCGCTCCAATTTGAAGCGTACAGTTTGGATCCAGAGGGCGAAAAAAACTACAGCTTTTTTGAATTCACCAGTGAACGTCTGGATGCTCCGGAATACAATGTCTATCGAGATGATTTTAATGATGGTGGTTCTTATTATGGATTTCTTTTGGATCGAGATTTTGAGACTGGAGATCAAATTCGAATCCGTCAATACGGTCTTTCCAATATTGGATATAATTACTGGTACCTATTAATTTTGCAAAACACTCAGCAAGGAGGGGGTGGTCCTTTTCAAACACCTCCAGTAAACTTGAATGGAAACTTGATTAATCAAGCTGATAACCAAAAAAATCCCTTAGGCTATTTTCGTGTTTCAGAAGTTTCTGAAGTTCTTTATACTGTTGAATAAATAAGCATGGGGTGGTTGGGTAATACAAACTATTTTTCTAAATTCCATTTATGAAAAGATTTAACATTACCCTAGGGTACATACTTGTCATTTTGGCGAGTATCGCCTGTAAAAATGAAGGCTTGCTATACAATGGCGCTTACATCATCGAAGACATTCATTTGATTGATCCCGTAGATGGTTTAAAGGAACATCGTTCTTTGGTCATTAAAAACAATAAAATCATTGAGATTTTTAAAACCGACGAGGTTGAAATTTCTCGAAAAAATAAAATTTATTCTGGAAGTGGAAACTACTTGATACCCGGATTATGGGATGCACACATTCATTTTGCCTATCAAACGGAGCTGGCGGATGCTATGCCTGACTTATTTTTAGCACATGGGATCACCAGCGTTCGAGATACAGGAGGAGAATTTAATTTTGTGAATGGCTTTAAACAAGATGCTTTAACCCACCCCGACACAAAAACACGGGTTAAAATTGCCGGTCCACTAATCGATGGAAAATTCAATGTATATGACGGTAGCAGTCCCAATTTTCCCCCACTCTCTATTCAAAATGAAAGCGTTAATCAACTGCAGGAACAGGTTCAATCGTTAGTAGATAAGGAGGTTGATTTTTTAAAGGCTTATGAAATGTTAAGTCCAAAACAATTTGAAGTTTTGGCTGATATTGCAAAAGCCAATAATTTAAAACTAACCGGGCATGTTCCCCTGAGTATGGACGTTATTACAGCATCCAATTTAGGGTTAAGCAGTATGGAACACTTAAGGAATGTTGAGCTTTCAATGAGCTCAGATGCAGATGCACTTTTTCAAGAAAGACAAAGGGTTTTAAAAAATGAAAAACAAATAAAAGGCTCTGCCCTTCGAACCTCCTTACACCAAAAACAGCGTATGCAATCGGTTTACAACTTGGATTCCACAAAAATTAAAGAAGTCGTGTCGGTTTTGTCTAAAAATCAAACTTGGCAAATCCCCACCTTGAGCTTGTATAAAAACTTTGCATTAAAAAAATATAAAAATCCGTCTTATGTACCCCTTCTAAATTTGTTGCCAAGAGTTAATAAAGAGCAGTGGAATGAACAGATTCAGGCCATAGACACTACCTTAGATCAACAGATTGTAGATTATACAGTTTGGTCAAAATCCATGGTCGGCTATATGCACAAAAGAGGCATCCCATTTATGGCTGGAACCGATACGCCTATTGGGTTTTTAATTCCTGGATACAGTTTGCATCAAGAGCTTGAAGAACTCAACCTCTCAGGTCTTAGCCCATTGGAGGTATTGCAAACAGCAACTTCAAATCCAGCACACTATTTTAACCTTCAGGATTCCTTGGGAAGGATAAAAAAAGGTTACCTAGCCGATTTAGTTGTTTTGACTAAAAACCCCTTAGATACGATTTCAAATACAAAAACAATAGATGCCGTTATTAAAAATGGAAAATACCTAAATCGCACTTATTTAGATTCATTACTCATCCAAGAGGACTAAAATACTAAATCTATTTACTGATGGCCGAAGAAATGATCCGAACTCAAGACGCTTTTAAAGGCTGTTTTTTTACAGGCTGTGCCTGTTTTATAATTGGTGCCTTGATATTAATTCTTTTTCTTTTTTCGTAATTAAGAAACTGATTTAAAGGGAGTATTTTTAAGATATCATTATTTTTTTAAAAAAAAATATCCATTAGTAAGATCGTAAAATCCAAAAAATATCGAAATTTGTATTGGATGATAAACTTTATTTAAAATTCTATTCAAACGAATTCTATTTTGCATTTTTCTTATCTCATCTTGTGAGAAAGAAGTTCCGCTCCCTCAGGTTGATATTGAAACAAGAGCTCGACAATCAGCTCTTCTTTTAGATATGAAAGCATATCAAGTTTCTTACAATGAAATCTATGAACAACCCAACTGGGTGGATTATGTTGTAACGGATCGACCCAAAAATGTAGATAGAGGCAATATGAATTTTCACTTGGAAGAAGGTGTTTTTACCTCTAGTAATTCGGATTATTATGCCAATAGATGGGACAAAGGTCATATGGCCCCAGCTCGAACATTTAGTGATTCTTTTGACAATCTGTATGCTACTTTTTCATTTGTAAATTGCGCCATGCAAGTAGATAGTTTGAATCGGAAACAATGGAATTATCTTGAAATGCAAGAAAGAGAATGGGCGAAAGAGTACGATAGTATTCAAGTGAAAATCCTACTTGATTTTAACGAATCCTTCAATCCAGTAGCTTCCTCTGTAAATATCCCCATCGGTTTTTCAAAAAAACTACTCTTTTCAGATGGTTCAACGCTTTGTTATTATTTTGAAAATGAAATTCCTGATAAGAATTATGAAGCTTACGCCACCGCATGTGATTAGTAGAATCCATCTTTATGGAGTTAATGAAAATTGTTTTTCTAACTTTTTGATCGAATTGATTAATTATTTTATGACTTTGAACCGTTTTATAATTAGTTAGTAAATACAAAAATGGCATGGCTTTTAGTATTTTAAACGCTTGCTTAAAACGATTGAATACTCTTTCCCATGTTTTGTACCATTCCCTTATCGGTGGAGAAATTGAGTTTTAAAATTGATTAATTAAAAATACTTTAACTTTATTCAAATCAGGTCAAAATGAAATATAAATAGTAAATTAGAGCTATCTAAAACAAGATATTTCTACAATGAAAAAAATCCTTTTTACACTCTTTACGTTTTTTATTTTTCAATCCTGTGCCGATACGGATCCCCAATGGAATTATCTAATCAAGAACAATTCGCTGGAAGGGTGGCATATTTTTCAAGATTCCGGATCCAAAAAGGGTTGGAAAGTAGAAAATGAGGTCTTGATCTTTGACAAACTTTCAGGATTAGAATCAGGTGAAGAGGATGCAAGTCTGGTATCGGATAAAATGTATACGAGCTTTGAAATCTATTTTGACTGGAAAATTGAGGAGGGTGGAAATAGTGGATTTATGTGGGGGGTGCGTGAAGATACAATGTATAAATTTCCTTATCAAACCGGCCCTGAGATTCAAATTATTGATATCGCTAGTTATCAAGCACCCGAAACTATAATGGGTGGCGATATCTAACTGAATAATAT
>JAYNHN010000141.1:0-5942 GCA_038108035.1 Flavobacteriaceae bacterium | reverse complement strand
GCCCGCAAAGTGGAACTCCACCAACTCGGTAGAGGTGGTGACCCTGGAAGGAATCGATGGAAAATGGGTCAAGTTGGTAGAAGGAGAGGGAGCCTTTGTTCCGGATTTTATTACAGAATTCCCAGATAATTTTACTCTAGAATTTGATGTGGTTTACTATTTTGACGTAGGCGAATATGGTTTTAAAAGGAACTTAGATCTTATTTTTTCCGATATTGAAAATCCGTCATATGATCTCAATAAAAGACGACCGGGAAAGAATGGATTTGTATTTACGCTTTCCGGTGGGATATCCTACAATGGATTTTTAGAATATCAAAAATATACCCCGGATCGTCAACTTAATACAAGTGCCAATAAGGAAAATCAATATCTGACAAAGGAAAACTTAGGAAGAGGCAAAGTACTGCATGTTTCCATTTGGCGACAAAAACAGCGGATGCGGATTTACTTTGATAAAGAAAAAGTATTTGATATTCCCCGTGCTTTTGAAAAAGGGGTAACGATAAATACGGCTCGATTCTTCTCCGCTATTTCAGAACCTGAAACGTTTTTCTTTGTAAGTAATTTACGCTATGCTGTAGGGAAACCCGATGTGCGCAGTAAACTAATCACAGAAGGTCGCTTGGTCACTTACGGAATTACCTTTGATGTCAATTCTGCTCAAATTAAACCCACTTCGTATGGTACCCTGAAACAGATTGCTTCCATTTTAAGAGAATATCCCGATATACATGTTACCGTTGTAGGACATACGGATACAGACGGGAGCGAAGAAGCCAATTTATCCCTATCCGAAAAAAGGGCAAAGGCAGTCAAATTCACATTGATTAACGATTTTTCTGTTTCTGAAGGCCAATTGTCCTACAAGGGAAAAGGAGAATCCGATTTGATCGATACGGGTAGCAGTCCTGAAAGCAAAGCCAAAAACCGACGGGTAGAATTTATTAAAAATTAAAATTTTTTAAACTAAAAACGAACCCATCATGACCTCAATCATTTCCCACAAAACGAATCTAACAAAATTAATATTATTCCTAACATTTCTACCCATATGTCTTTCAGCACAAGTTTATTATCAAAGTCATTTTGACAAATCCCTTCAAGCCGAAGAAGATGCGAAACGGGTTTTAAGCAAATTACAAGATAAATCTTTAGCGGCTGTTTTGTTAAAGGAATCGGAAGATCTCCCAAAAAAAGCTCAGGCTAATGGACTGCTTTGTAATGTATCCCTCCAAATAAAAAATGGAAAAGGAACAACAGTGTATCAATCCCCTGCAGAAAAAGCTAGACTGTTTCCCGGCGATTTGTTCTATCCCAAAAAGACTTTCTTTCCAGGCGATCTTTTTCAAACCTTAGAATCCGGGTGTTACCAACTAAACTTTAAAATAGTTGCTTTAGATCCTGAAATGAATGAACTGTTAAAAAGCGATTCAAAGGGGTTGAGACTGTGTGTTGAATCAATAAATAAAAACAAAAAAAACCTTACTAAATCCAATTCACTATGAAACTAAAAGCACTAATCCTACTACTTGCCGTTGCAGTAAATACACCCTGTGAAGCTCAATTTTTTAAAAAATTAAAAGACAAAGTGGGCAGCACGGTCAAAGAAACGGTCAATAAAAGAATAGAAGAAAAAGCCGAAAAAAAGACCGAAGCCGTTATGGACTCTCTCCTTGAGGGAAAGGGAAAGCAGTCTAAAAGAAATAAAAAAGGAAAATCTCTGGGTAAAGCAGAAAGCTATTCAGATTTAGATGTAGAGGAACTACCCGCTTTTATGGAAAACCTCAATTTTTCCAATATGATGGATTTGTCCAACGACTTAACCCAAGCCAAAGTAGCTTCTTCTTACACCTTTGACACCCAATTGACGGTATTGCTTTCCGGTCCTAGTGATGAAGCTAGCATGGACTTTTACTTTGGAGAAAACGTTTTGATGACCCAAGTGGAACAAGCTCCGGAAATTAAAATCATCTACGACTACAACAACAACAGTCTGGTTACCATTAATGAAAGTGATAAAACAGTCATAGGACTACCCTTGGATTTTATGGGAGATATGATGGAGAAAATGAAGGGACTTCAAGAAGAGGAAGAAGAAGACACTCCCACACACTTTAAAAAAACGGGAAGGAGTAAAAATATATTAGGATTTCGAGCGGAGGAATACATCGCTGAAGACGAGTCCCTTAAAGTCAATTTTTGGTTCTCGGAAGAAGTCCCCTTAGACAACAACAGAATGTTGAAGGGAATGGAAAAAATGGGAGCTGTATTTGCCTTTGATTTTGCCACTATAGGAAATAGTCAGTATAGAGACGGTTTGATGTTGGAATTTACCGCAACCGAAAAAGAAAATCAAACGACTGCTCATATGAAAGTCACAAAACTAATGACCGGACAGCATATTACAATTAATACAACTTCATACAAAACACTCAATCCGAACCCATAATAATTAACAACCTTAAAATTGTATTACATGAAAACTCAAATTGAACCCATTCGTTTACTATTTAGTCTTTTCTTTTTGTTCAACACCATCCTCCTGAACAGTTGTACTAAAGAAGAAGCTGGGAAGCTGGCTTCCGATATTGCAAAAGAATTTGAAATGCTTGAAGACAACAACAACAACAGTTCAAATGACTCCTCAAACGATTCCTCCAACGACAACAACAATGACAGCACTCAGAACAACGAAAAAGAAATTGTAACCACCGTCTTTGACGGGGAAGGGGCCGTGAGCAGTACCTCAACCACCCGTTTGGTCTTTGATGACGAACGAATTGTCAAAGAGATCTTTCCGGATCTGGCAGCCGGAGAGGAAGGGAAGTCTATAACCAAAGAATACAAGTACAATGAAAAACAACTCATCACTCAAGTTAAGATTACAGATGAGATTCCATCAACGGAGGATCAAATCTATACCGTCCAATACGATGAAGAAGATATGATGACAAGCATTAAAGAAACCGGCAATCCGGAGGGAATAGACCTAACCTATCAACAAACCACCTCGGAGGGAGATAGGGAATATACAAACCCTCAAGGAGAAAAGGTTTTGTTGGGTTTTGATGAACTTCTAAACTGGACAAAATTTGAAACCTCAGCTGCTGATGCTGATGCTATAGGGTTGTTTCTTGTTCAAACCTACGACACCGATGCCCCAGGTTTTTATTCGGAATCGCCCAAATACTTTAGCTTTTTATCTTGGCTGACTACTACCTTTCATTTTTTCCCCTCCGACGGTCATTTTATGACGGCTTATGCGCTTCAATCTCAAATCACATTTTGGGGCAGTCAGGAAGCCTATCTAGATCAAAATTTTGATCAAGGGGATTATAAGGCACTAAGTACGACCAACGAATACGATGGTGTTGGAAACTTAGCCAAAATTACACTTGCGGATGTCGATTCGGGACGGATCCATGCAACGTTAGAATTTAAATAGAAATCCATGAGAAATTTTATTTTTTTATCCTTAGCATTCGGGATTCTGTTCAGTTGTGCAGAATCAAAAAGCACCACTGAAAATACGACTCTTGAGGGAGAAAAATATGTGGAACTGCGTTTTGCGGAGGGACCCTTAAAAGGGGTGCATCGTTTTGCCAAAGTCAAGGGTAAACTCTTAGGCGGAGTGGGAGTTCATTACAATGATAAAAATGAAAAAAATCCCTTAATACAGCATACATTCGGTTTTTCGGCCAATGGTTTGGCTTCGGATGCTCAGCTTAAATTGTCCTATTTAACGATTACGGCCAAAGGAGGAGTAACAAAAGGGAATCATCAAACGGTTCAGTTCAATAGCTCCAATACCTTTGATTATTGTGTCAGTCTGGCTCTTGAAGGAACCCATGAGCGTATGGGAACCTTTGACCTTTTAACAGAAAAAAGCAGTTGTAACGATTTAAAAATTGAAGCTCTGGGCCCTTGGGAAGAAAAAACCATTCATCAGACCCAAAGAGTAAAAGGTCTTTTTGAAACTGAGATCATACTCCTTTTTAGAGATGGGCAAGGAAACGATATAGAAAGAGTTCAAACCACCTTGAATGTATCTTTTTTGGCAGACCATAAAATACTGAAAGAAAAAAACAAATCCTAGAATGTGAAGCAATTTCAGTATATACATTTACATCATTTCATACTATTGAACAACTCCTTTAAACTGGGACTTCTTTTTTTAGTTTTGGGACTCTTGAGTTGCTCTTTTAATACATCCAAACCCCGACTTATTGTTTTGGATGCCCTTCATAGCGAGGGTTGGATATCCCTTTGAACCAGGTGGCCTTATGTATTGATCAAGATACGCTATGGATAGATCAAATGACCGGTTTTTCCAAACTATCCGAGGACGAAAAAACATTCAATGCCATTTCTTCGGAATCAATCTTTTCTATCCGAACCTATTATGCAGGAGCAGGTGCCTATTACTACGGACTTTTAAAAATGGACACCCTGGAATTTTGGAGAGTTGATTTTACAGAAGAAGGAGATCGATTCGAAAAAGAATCCATTCGACGATTTGAAAAGGTAGATAAGTATTGGATAGAGCAATCCATCCCTAAAATAAAAAACAAATTGGATTATCGAAACCAAAACTGGAACCCTGAAACCGGAGCATACTATTTTTCAGAACAGTATGTGTACCGATTTTTGAACAACCGTTATTCGGAAGGGGATTTTAGAAGAGAGGGTACTTTTAGCTTTTTTTTGGATGCTGTAAGTGGAACGGTATTGCTCCGATCCGGAGACAGTTATTGGGACGAAATGACGGCATGGATATTAATTCGTCCCCATCAAGACTATATTGTTTCGTATTCCCACGAACACGGCCCAAACAGTACAGATACAATTCCTCGTGACCCTTTTCTGAAACAGTATGCAAATCTTTACCAAAAGGATGTTCAACGATCTTTTCAAACTTTTTTTAAGCCCATTCCAAAAACCAAAAAATCATGGGGTGGCGGAAAATACAGTATCGATAGTCTTTGGGCTCAGAACTATTGGGTTCAATACCCTACAAGGGCCGATAGTACGGTACTCAGCTTGGCAAAAACATCTCATGACTGGACCCTTTTGAATTTGCTTTACAAAAGCGATGCCCTTCCGGAAGGGGGGTTGTTGATCCCCATTACAGGAGTGGAATTACCTAAAAATCTATTGATCGTTCAAGATCAATCTCTAGGCAGTGGTTACGAATCCCATTTTTATTTGGAAGGAATTCATGCCACTAGCCATTTTTTAAAAATAGAACCCAACAAAAAATAATTTATTTACATCTTTAATCATGAACACAAAACCCAACACCTCACTAGCAGCAATTTCGTATCTGACCCTTATCGGCTTTTTGATTGCACTCATTCAAAACCAAAGTAAAAAAGAGGCCTTCACACGCTATCATTTGGTTCAATCCCTTGGTTTGATTCTTACCGCCATTGCGTTGAGTATCATTGCCATTGTTCCTGTCTTGGGATGGTTCATCTACATCGTGGGAATTTTTCTTTTGCTCTATATGTGGATTGTATCCCTAATGAATGCCATCAAAGCAAAAGAAAAACCTGCTCCTCTTTTAGGAAAAAAATACATCCAGTGGTTGGATAGTGTTTTTTAAATATCTGAATCGCTTACTTTCTGCAATCCCTTAAAAAAGATCCCCATGAAATCTAAAACTACCCTTTTAATTACGACCGTACTACTCCTATCAGTGGGTAGCAAATTATTGGCACAAGCCAAATTGGGAGACAATCCCACCCATGTGAATCCCAATGTGTTATTGGAGTTGGAGAGTAGTGATAAAGGACTGTTGATTCCAAGAATGACCACTGCCCAGCGAGATGACGCTTTTACCACCAACATCCCCAACGGACTGATGATCTATAACACCACCGAAGATTGCCTTCAAGTCTATCGAGACAGTAGTGGCAGTTGGTCTTGTTTAGGCGGAA
>JAYNHN010000140.1:0-5983 GCA_038108035.1 Flavobacteriaceae bacterium | reverse complement strand
CCAAGAATACCAAAGCTTGGCCGGACAACTCAACGGTTTGAATGAACTCCCCCTTCCCGAAGAAGGGAAACCCTACCAATGGACATTGGTTTTAAACACAGCCCAAAGTCGTCTTCTTAAATCCATTTACCTTCAAACGTCTGATGAAAACAAAAAAAAGATCGATTCATTGGAACGTTATTTGTTCAAAATTATCATCCAATCTACGGATAAAAAAACTGCCGAACGCTCAAAAGCCTTTGGTGAGGCATTAAGTAATGCCTTATTTGAATGGTCAAAAACAGATGGAGGGCATCGAGGGTATTTAAATAATTTTGATCCGGATTATACACGTGAAGAATTTGAAGGTTCGTGGCAGCCTCCTCTGTTTGCACAATCCTTCAGTCATAAACCCCTTCACCCCTATTGGGGAAACAATCGAACCTTTGCTCCGGCTAACACCCAATTGGCATTACCCGAGATTATTCCTTACGATACGGTACCCAAAAGTGCCTATTACAAGGAGTTTGAAGCGGTCTACAAAAAAGAAAAAGAATTAACTCTCGAAGAAAAAGAGACTGCCATCTGGTGGAGCGATGATCCCGATGTTACCTTTAGTCCGGGTGGACACTTGTACTTTATAACCAATGCACTGGTTCGAAAAAAACAACCCTCCTTAATTCATGCAACCCAATCCTATGCCCGAGTGGGTATGTCGGTTGCAGATGCCTTTATTAAATGTTGGAAGTGGAAGTATCATTTTTTTACGGAACGCCCCAACACCTTTGTACCCCGATTTATTGATTCCAAATGGGAATCCTTCTGGCCCGACCCTCCCTTTCCTTCTTTTCCATCCGGTCATGCTATTCAAGCATCCGCAGCGGCCACTGCTCTTATCTCTTCATACGAAAACAATCAAGAATTTATTGATAGTGCTCATGTAGGAAGAGAACGAGATCATGTAAGGGATGTCGATTTTAAAGCGCGATCTTACAACAGCATTTGGGAAGTAGCGGAAGAAACGGCTCAATCCCGATTTTACGGGGGGAGTCATACCCATCAGGATAATAGAGTTGGTATGGATCAAGGGAAAATTATTGCCCAAAACGTAATCAATCTAAATTGGAAAAAGTAGCTTATGCGAACTCTTTACTTTGTCTTTTTAATGATCGGTGTGGTACAACAAGGGTGGAGTCAAACCTTTACAGACATTACTAAAGTGGCGGGAATTAATCATTATTTTGAAGTGTATGAGGGTATGTTTGGTGGGGGTGCTGCCGTTTTAGACTATAACAAGGATGGTTTTGAAGACATTTATATCACCGGTGGAATGCAGGCGGACCAACTTTTATTAAATCAAGGAGACGGAACTTTTCTAGATCAACTCAAAGAGGCCAAACTAGAGGAGACATTACAATTTGTTACCCAAGGGGTTGCCTCAGCCGATTTTAATAAAGACGGTTGGAATGATCTTTTTATTACGACTATTACCACCAAAGGGGAAAAAAGAAAAATTCCGAGAGCTCATAATCTTCTTTTTATCAATCAAGGAAATGGAACCTTTAAAGATGAAAGTGCCGTGTTTGGAATACAAAACACCGAATCATTTAGTACGGGGATTGCAATAGGTGATTTTAATATTGACGGTTATCCCGACGTTTATGTGGGAAATTACTTTACCGATTACGATGGGGGTCTCAAAGAAATTAGCGATGCAACCATCGTAAACGCAGGAAAAACAGCAAAGGGATACTTGTACGAAAATCAGAAGGGAAGATCGTTTAAAGAAGTATCGAAAACATACGGACTCAATCACAGAGGATTCAGTTTTGGTGGCGTTTTTACCGATTATGACAATGACCATGATTTGGATTTGATTATTAATAATGATTTTGGATACAAAGCAAAACCAAATTACCTTCTTGAAAATCAATATCCTAAACAGGAGTTTATCTATGTCGAAGAGCAGCGTGAAATGGATCTCCGGATCAATGCCATGGGTGCAGCTACTGCAGATATTAACGCAGACGGTTGGTTGGACTATTTTATTAGCAACATCCGTTTTAATCGATTTATGATCTGGAATCCGGAGCTCCAAATATATCAAGACCAAGCGGAATCCAGAGGAACTCAACTGTTTACCATCAGTTGGGGGACGAACTTTGCCGATTTTGACCACGATGGGGATATCGATCTTTTTGTTTCCAACGGAGACTTAAATCCGAATTGCGTTCCGATGAATAATTTCTATTTTGAAAATACAAAGGGTAATTATGAAGACGTAGCCTTTAAAAATGGGCTCAAAGATTATGGGGTGGGACGTGGCTCTGTTGTTTTGGATATTGAAAACGATGGTGATTTGGATTTACTGGTGGTATCGCAAAAACCGATTCGTGAATACGGCCCCGAATCCATTACACGCTTGTATCGAAACGATTGGAGCACAGAAGGAAATTCTATTCAAATTCAACTAAAAGGAAAAGCTTCAACCACCGAAGGTTTTGGTGCTCGAATCGAGATTTTTAGTGATTCGCTCTACTTACAACATGAAATTGATGGTGGAAATACCAGTCACTTGTCACACAACACCCGAGTGGCTCATTTTGGATTGGGAAACCGCGAACAGGTCGACTCCATCAAGGTAACGTGGCCCGGGGGGCATACTCAGAAAATGGGTGTTTTTTTAGCCAATCAAAAGTTGATTTTAGAAGAAGATCGATTGGAATTACCTAAGGATCACGATTTCAAATTCTTACTAATCATTCTTATCATTTTGGGAACGCTCGTTTGGATTCTTGCAAAAAGAAGACCCAAAACAGCGATCGTCTAGATGCGATTCTCATAAAAAATCATTAATTTTAAATATTGAACGAATGATGGATTGATTATGTGGCGTTTTGTATCTCTAACTTTTTTTATGGGTTTGCTTTTGAGTTTTTCTCACTGTGCCAAAGAAGCAGAAAGTAACCCGACTCTTTATTTTAAATTAAGAACAGAAATTTTACCTAAACAGGGCGGGAGTATTCTTTTGGATGAAGGAGACTATTTAGCCAATTCAATACGAACGGTGTACGCACGTCCCAATGAGGGTTGGATTTTTGATCATTGGGAAGGAATTATTAGTGGACTCAACAATCCTACTGAAATTGTCTTTTACGGAGATCACGATATTCGTGCCGTTTTTATTCAAGATACCTTTAAAATTCGAACGGTTGCCGGAGGGAAAGGAAAAGGATACGATGCAAATCAATTCAACTACCCTACAGGGATTGCTTATGATAAAGAGGGAGATCTCTACATCAGCGATATGCACAATCATCGGGTACAAAAATGGATGAAAGGAGCTACTTTTGGGATGACTGTAGCCGGTGGAAATAATTATGGATCTGATGAAAACCAACTCAATGAACCCGGTAAAATAGCCCTTGATGCGATCGGGAATCTATATATAGCCGATACTGGAAATAACCGACTCCAAAAATGGTTCAAAGGGGCAAAAAAAGGAATTACCGTAGCTGGAGGGAATGGGGTTGGATCGGGTTTGGACCAACTCAATGAACCTTATGGGCTTTTTTTGGACACCAATGGTGCACTGTACATTACAGAAATTCAAAACCAACGGGTGGTTCGTTATGATCCGGGGGAACGGCAAGGAGTAATCGTGGCAGGAGGCAATGGACAAGGAAATCAACCCAATCAACTTTCTTATCCACTAGGAATAACGGCTGATAAAGCAGGAAATATCTATGTAGCCGACACTTACAATCATCGAGTTCAGCTTTGGAAACCCGGTGCCACAGAAGGGATCACACTTCTATCCGCTGAAGATATTCAAGACGAAAATACCAATTTTTTTACTGGGATTACGCTCGATGGCGAGCAGCATTTACTTCTTTCCGATTATCAAAAAAGACGTATTATTCAATTCGATATTTCTTCTAAAACGTATCAAATCATTGCTGGAGATAATGAAGATGGAAACGCAACCAATCAATTTTCTCACCCCTATCAAATCGTTTCAAAAAATGATCAGGAAATTCTAGTCGCCGATGCCAAAAACAATCGGATTCAAAAATGGAAGCGAAATTGATTTCTTCTTTTAGTTCTTAAACTATTTCTTTTTTCTCACTCACTATCTCCTCTCCCTTATGCTTCAAATTTCTAAAAAAAGGGGGAGAAATACATGTTATTTATTCACTAAATTATGTAATATGTGTTTTTTATGTCTTTTTATCATAAATTTATTATTTTAAACTCTATTTTGTTAAATATTTCATAATATTGAAGATTGATTAACTTTTTAAACTCAGATCTTAAAATGGTAAATTCTACATTCAATTTTGAATCCTTTATTCAAAAATTCCTTTTGCTGCTTTCCCTTTTTTTTGGCAATTTGCTCTTTTCCTAACAAACCGTTAGTGGTATCGTTTCTGATGAAACGGGTCCCCTTCCCGGAGTGAGTATCATCGAAAAAGGAACAACAAACGGTACCGTAAGTGATTTTGACGGTGCTTATAGCTTATCGGTTACTGATGAAAATGCAGTCATTGTATTTTCTTACCTAGGTTTTTTAACACAAGAAGTTTCCGCAGGAGACACGGGGTCCATTGACATCCAACTTCAAGAAGATGTTCAAGGGCTTGAAGAAGTAGTGGTTACCGGATACGGTACACAGAAAAAAGCTACTCTGACGGGATCCATTGCCACCATTGGGGGAGAATCGCTTGAAAAATCTTCCTCACCCAACTTGGGAACTGCTTTGGCAGGAAAAGTGGCTGGTGTATTCATTGATACAGGTAACGGAGCTCCCGGAAGTGACAACCCTGCCATTCGGGTTAGGGGAACCAATACATTTAACAACTCGTCTGCTCTAGTAGTTATTGATGGAATTCCCAATCGTGCAGGAGGTTTGTCTCGAATTAATCCTGCTGACATTGAAAGTATATCCGTATTGAAAGATGCATCAGCAGCAATCTATGGCGCACGAGCCGCCAACGGAGTGATCCTTGTTACTACGAAAAGAGGTACAAAAGGAGCTCCAAGTGTAAAGCTTACCTCCAACTATGGTTGGCAAAACTTTACAACTGTGCCCGATATGCTTCGAGGTGCAGAATATATGGATTTGGTAAATCTATTGAATGTGTATAAACTTCCCACAAATGAATGGGCAGCAGCAAACGCCGTTCGAGGGGAGCCTTTTACACGCCCCAACGGGGAGATTTTAAATCCCACCTACCCAACTGAGCGTATTCAAAATACCGCGGCCGGTACCGATTTATGGAACTATCCAGATACGGATTGGATGGAGGAAGTACAACGTAAAAATGCACCTACATCACGTCAGAACCTCCAAATTACCGGAGGATCGGAAAACGTGAGTTATTTGGCTTCTTTTGGATATTTAAGACAGGATGTTAATTTTCGAAATGCTCCAAAAGGGTTTACGCAATATGATTTACGATTAAATTTAGACACTCAAATCAATGAGTTCATCAGTCTTGACATAGGATTGTATTCAAGACAAGAAGAACATTTGACAGCAACCAATGAGCCTTCCAATGTTTTTAATGATTTAGTACGTCAATACCCTTGGTTTCCTGCTTATTGGCCGACAGGTGAGTACGGTCCAGATATTGAAAACGGAAACAACCCCGCCATTCGAGTTACCGATGAACCCGGCTATAGAAATAGAAGTAGAAACTACGTCCAGAGTAATATGGGATTAAACATAAAAGTTCCGGGTATAGAAGGCCTCTTAATTCGTGGAAATGTTTCCTATGACAAATTCAATTTTGATTATAAAAATTGGGAACGCCCCTGGCAGTTATATACTTGGGATGGAATCAATAAGGACTCTTCCGGATTGACCGCTGCTGATCGTGGCCCAGGAGATCCGAGTCTTACTCAGGATCATACCACCCGAACCGATATTACAGCAACCACCAATATTTCTTATGAGAAAGATATGGGAGATCATTATTTTAAGATACTAGGAGGGGTAACG
>JAYNHN010000139.1:0-5991 GCA_038108035.1 Flavobacteriaceae bacterium | reverse complement strand
TTACTCATTGGTGATTTTTTATTTGTTAGTAAATTCCATTATGGAGCTAGAGCTCCCATGACAGCTGTATCGGTTCCTATGGTACACGATACCATTCCCGGCTTAAAAATACGATCCTATTTAAAAAAACCACAACTTCCTTACTTTAGGCTGCCCGCGTTGCAAAAAATCAAGCGAAATGATATCGTTGTTTTTAGTTGGCCGGCGGATACGGTACGTCAATTTTTTGTAAAAGAAAAAAGGGTAGACAAGCCCATTGACAAAAAGTCTAATTACGTCAAACGATGCGTAGGGATTCCGGGAGACACTCTAGAAATCATCAATGGATTCATCCATACCAATGGGATAAAAAATAGTCTCCCCGATCGGGCCAGGGTTCAATACACCCACAATGCTTTCGCTAAAAAAGGAATTTCGTCAAGAAAACTCCTCAAAGAGGGGTTTGAAGATTTTACTAGGAAATATAAAATCGAAAATCTTACACAATCCAGTTATCAACAAATTTTTCCCTTTATTATTAATTTAGAAGGAAATACCGCGGAAAGTTATGTAGTAACCACCAACTCAAATGGTTTACCTACGGAAATCATCCGAAATCTTGGATTAAGGGTTGGGGAAATCCTTGAAACCAACAAAGAACTATCGCTTACTATTAAAGAAGCTGAATCACTTCGTTCAATTTCTTGGATCGATAGTGTAAAGCAAAGAATCAATTCAAAACGAGTCCCCAATGAAAGCTTTTTTCCTAACAAAATCCCCTACGATTGGAATGAAGATAATTTTGGACCTCTAGTCATTCCCAAAAGAGGTATGACCGTAGCCTTGAATCAAAAAAACCTTCCGATCTACAAAAAAATAATTCAAGATTATGAACTCAATAAACTTGAATATTCCGGCAACACCATTTTGATCAATGACAAAGAAGTAAATGATTATACCTTTCGAAAAGATTATTATTGGATGATGGGAGACAATCGCCATAAATCAGAGGACAGTCGCTATTGGGGGTTTGTTCCTGATGATCACATTGTAGGTAAACCGATTTTTATTTGGTTCAGCATCAAGGGAATCAATGACGGTTTAAAAAATTGGAGTGTTCGATGGGATCGAGTTTTTACAACCGTTGACGGTCCAGGTGAGCGCCATTCCTACTTTCCCTATTTCATAGGTCTGGTCATTGTATGGCAAGGGTTCAATTACTATCGAAAACGTAAAAAGAAGGCTACAGCATGATTCCTGTGGTATGTCCTGCTTACCTCCCACAAACTGTCTATTTTACATGGTTGGTTCAGCAAAAAACCGTTCACTTTGTCTCGGACACCCATTATCAAAAACAAACCTATAGAAATCGCACTTCGATTTATGGTGCCAACGGAAAGTTGAATCTAACGATTCCCATAGTACATAAAAAGGACCAAAACTTTCAAAAGGAAGATGAAGTCAAAATTGCCTATGATATGGATTGGCAAAAACAGCATTGGAAATCACTCTGTTCTGCGTATCGATCCTCACCTTATTTCGAGTTTTACGAAAGAGAGCTCTCCCTCTTTTTTGAAAAAAAAACCGAAAAATTGTTTTCTCTCAATATCCATCTTATTGAACAAATTATGTATTTAATCGAACTCCCTTTTCAGTACAAAATAGTTAGCTGGGATCCTCAGACATACAAACGATTGGATGAACTGATAAACGCAAAAAAAGACCTTCGATTCAGTCAAGAAAATTATACTCAGGTTTTTGAAAACAAGTTGGGATTTATACCTAATTTAAGTATTTTGGATGTTCTTTTTAATGTAGGCCCCAATACACCCACTTATCTCAAGAACATAAGATTTGAACCCTGACTAGGGCCATTGTAAATAGGATGAAATAGGCTTGTGATCAGAAAGTTCAACACGGTGAGTTTTAAAATCAATTACTTGAAATTTTGAGTGGGTTATAATAAAATCGATCCGCATGGGAACATAGGGGAATTGATACGTTGCTCCAAAACCTTTACCTTTCTCCGTGAATCCATCCTTTCGTCCTTGAACCAAGAGACGATAACTTTCAGAAAACGCATTATTGTTTAAATCAGTGCAGATAATCTCTGGATATTGGGTTTGACTACTTAAAGCGTTAAACTGTTTAATTTGTCGTTTTTGGGATTCAAAAACAGTGTTAATTTTAAATCGAAACTTTTCAGAATACTGAGGTGTCAAAAGGGTATCACTGGTATCCAATCGCAAGGATTCAAAATGAATATTATATACTCTTAATGTGTCCTTTTTCCAAAGTAAATCCACATACATACCCCCATTACGAGAATCTTTAAATCGGATGGAATTTGCATTGATTAAGGGAAATTTAGAAAAAATACTCGTCCCTATTTGACCGTTTAAATTATAGGGTTTAGAAAAATGATAGGGATAATTTTTAAAATTAGGGGCTGATTGCATTCCGTACTCTTGGAAGCAAATTAAGTCCGGATTTTCTTCCTCGATAAACTGAGCTATTGAATTCGAAACATCCTTATTTTTTAACCACTTAAAACGATTGAAACTTCTCACATTAAAACTCATCACATGAAGACCCTTGGTTGTGGGGATTCCATTATCTTTAAACTGATACAATAAATTAAGTTCTTGAAAACAAATCCCACAAACAATTAAAAATAAAAGTAGCGGCCAGCGAAATCGAATCAGCCAATAAAAGAAAAACAAAAGATTCAATATAAAAAGCAAAGGAACCCCCAAAGATAATAAGGGAATTAAACTCCAAGAGCCTATACTCCCCATAGCAAGGAGCTGCAGTATCAATAAAGATAGGTTAAGTAATACTGTAATTTGGAACCAAAATTTTCTTTTCTTCATTGGTAACTGAACCCTTATTTTTTTCCGGCTTTAAAAAGGAATTCTTTTTCTTCCTTGGATAGACTTTCATATCCTGAGGAACTAATTTTATCTAAAATTTCATCAATCTTCTTTTGATTCACATCTACTCCTGATTGAAAACTTTTTGGACTCGTTGACGCTTTACTTTTATAAACTGTCTTCATTTTAGGTTTTGATTGAAACCAATCGACCAATCGGTCGACGAAACGTCCAAAGGGTTCTCCTATATCTGAACCTTGTTGTAATTTACGGGCGTAAAAAAAACCCAATGCGGCACCTCCTAAATGAGCTAAATGCCCCCCGGCGTTTCCGTAAGGTATCTGAATTATATCCAATAACACAAAAGCAATGGCCAAATATCGTAACTTAACATTGAAAAGAATCAGACTGACTTCCAGATCTGGAGAATAGGTTGAAATAAAGATAAATACTGCCATGACTCCTGCCGAAGCACCTACCATGACAGGCATACTGTTTTGAAAAGCTGGAAAAAGCGAATAACTTAACAAAAAAGTAAAACCTCCCAATAAAACCCCCAAAAAATAAACATTAAAAAAAGTTTTTGAAGAAAATAAATTTAGGAACAATCTTGATGCAAAAAAGAGCAAATACATATTCCAAAAAAGATGAAAAAAACCAGTGTGTAAAAAACTATAGGTAATAATCGTCCATGGACGAAAAAGGAAAACACTCCAATCAGAAGAAAGCTCAAACCAACTCAAAAATGTCCCAAAAGGAAGGGCAAATAAAAAAAATAAGGTCTTGATAAATAGAGGTAGTATAAAACAAGCTACATTTATTAAAATGAGCTTTTCAGCACTGTTTAATTGCTGAATTCGATAGCGTATTTGATCTTTAAAATTCATATATCCCAACGGTTATTATCAAATTGATTTTTTTTCCAGTACCACATCATGATGAGCCCGGTGACTGCCCCTCCTACATGAGCAAAATGGGCAATAGGACCTATGGAGTAAGAAGTAAATCCAAAAAATAAATCTCCCAAAATCAATAAGGGTACCAAAATTTTTGCCCGTACAGGTATGGGTGGGAAAAGCAACATCAATTGAGCATTGGGAAATAGAAATGCAAAAGCAACTAAAACTCCGTACAATGCGCCCGAAGCTCCAACCATTACCCCATTAAAAGCAGAAAGTGCTGACCGCAAGGGTTCTCTTCCTATTTCTTCCACTAAGGTATAGGGTAAATCACGGGTCTGAAAAAAAGTGGAAATCTCATAACTACTCAGTCCTTTTTCAAATAACAAATCCGAAATTTGATTGATTTGAAAATAATATAAAACTAACTGCAAGGCCGCAGCACCAAATCCTGTAGAAAGGTAAAAGAATATAAATTTTTTACGCCCCCACATTTGTTCGATAGGAACACCAAACATAAAAAGACCAAACATATTAAAAAATATGTGCCCTAGATCCCCATGCATAAACATATGGGTTAAAGGTTGCCAAAATTGAAATTTAGAATTGGATGGATAGTGAAGTGCAAACCAATCATAGACTACCTCCCCTAATGCGATGGAGGCAATAAAAAAAATAACGTTTATGATTAACAGATGTTTTACGGTATCAGTAATATTTTGCATTAGCTTAGTTTTTGTTCAATCTCATCCTTTTCTAAAGTGATAAAAATTTGTTGATTAAAAGGCGATACTACAGTCTCTTTACAGCCAAAAAAATCATCTAATAAGGATTGCTGCTCCTCAGCTTGAAGGATTTCTCCTGCTCTAATAGATAAACTCTTAGCTAAGGACTTTGCTACACCATCTGCATAACTAAATTGTTGGTGATCTTGTCCTTCTTCATTTTGGGATAAAAGAGTGTCAATAATATTTTCTATTCTATTTACCGAACAATGCTCTGGTGCACCTTTGACCGTTAATATTCCGTTATCGTCAAGACTCAATTGAAAACCAAGAGAGTCCAAGATATCCTCTGCCTGATCGTATTGCAATTTTTGATGGGGGTTGAGTTCAATCTCCTTTGGAAAAAGTAACTGCTGACTCACTCCTTTTTTGGTCGTAATTTCTGTTAAAAAACGTTCATAAAGTACCCTTTGGTGTGCACGATTTTGATCGATCAAGAGCATACTGGTTTGAAGAGGGCAAACAATATATTTTGAAAACAATTGGAATACCCGAGTTGTTCGGGGAACATCCAACAGCGGCTCCACCGATTCTGTAGAGGTAGGAGATTCAATCTCCAAATCGGTATAAAGACCTTCCCATTGTTCGGTTTTTATTTTGGGTTTGAAAGCACTTTCTTTAAATGGATTAAAACTCGAATCGATTTCAATAGGTGGAGGATTGGGCATTTTATCCTTAAAAGAATAAGGAACCTGCATTTCCTGATTTTGTTCAAAATCCAAGGTGGGTGATACTTGAAAAATACCCAAACTGTGTTTGATAGCGGATCTTAAAATAGCATATAAGCTTTGTTCATCCTCGAATTTGATTTCTGTTTTGGTCGGATGTATATTGATATCAATCGTCTTTGGGTCCAATGTCAAATAAAGAAAATAACCCGGATGATAGCCCGGACGTAACAATCCCTCAAAGGCAGCGTTGACAGCATGATGCAAAAAAGGACTCTTAATATAGCGGTTGTTTACAAAAAAAAATTGCTGACCCCTTGTTTTTTTGGCATGACTCGGTTTTAAAACAAAACCTTCAACCTGAGATAAAGAAGTGTTTTCTTTTACAGGAACAAGCAAGTTGTCAATTTTGTTCCCAAAAACACTTACGATCCGTTTTCTCAAATTCGATACCGACAAGTCAAAAAGTTCGTTACCATTATTATAAAAAACAAATTTAATTTCTGGATGCGAAAGAGCCACCCGATGAAATTCATCGATAACATGTCGCATCTCGACTGTGTCGGATTTTAAAAAGTTTCTACGAGCAGGAACGTTGTAAAAAAGACTTTTAACAGCAATTGAAGTCCCTTTGGGTTGAGCGGATAAAATTTGATCCACAACATTACTTCCCTCAATTTTAAGACAATGAGACACCTCTTCTCGGGACGTTCGAGTGTGGGTTTCAACATGTGCTATTGCTGCTATAGAAGCCAGTGCCTCTCCACGAAAACCTTTAGTAGATAAT
>JAYNHN010000138.1:0-6014 GCA_038108035.1 Flavobacteriaceae bacterium | reverse complement strand
AACTATAGGCAAGCCACTCGGTAATGGTCATCCCGTTGCTGCTGTAGCTTGTACACGGGAAGTTGCAGAAAAATTTGCAAACGGTATGGAGTTTTTTAACACCTTTGGAGGGAATCCTGTTTCTTGCGCGATTGCGCAAGAAGTATTAGATGTAGTACGAGAAGAAAAACTTCAGGATAACGCCCGTAGGACTGGTCAATTTTTAAAAGAGGAGCTCCGGCATCTAGCTCAAAAATTTCCAATTATAGGCTCCGTTAGAGGGGAAGGATTGTTTTTGGGGATTGAATTGGTTGATAACCATTTAAATCCTTTAAAAAAGGAAGCCGATTATTTGGTTAACAGAATGAAGGATTTTGGTTTTTTAATGAGCACCGATGGTCCAGATCAAAATGTGATTAAAATAAAACCTCCTATAATTTTTGATAAAAACCATGCCTCGCAACTTGTTTTCTACCTCAAAAAGGTACTCCATTCGTGTGCATTATCGCTTCATTTTTGATGAAATTAATATTTTTCATCTGAATTGATGTATTTTTTTGTAATTTGTGGTTACTATTTTTAAAAAATATTCATATGAATCAATTTGTTCTTGTTATGATTGGGGCAGTTGTAATTGTAGGAGGTGTAATTCTCTATGCGGTAATCTCAACTGCAACTGGAATGGAAGAAGATGCTAACAACAATTACATTCCCGACTGGATCGAAAGAAAATTTCCATCTATTTTTAAGTCTAGTAAGGATCTAGATTAGATTGGAATTCCTTATACGGTCAAAATTTCCTATTACATACACAATAAACACCCTGTTTTTTGTGTTTTAAGTGGGTAAATACACTTTTATGAATAATCGGTACATTTTCAGTATTCTAATTTTTTTCAATTCTTTTTTTGGGTGGGCTCAAAGTGAGAATTTTTCTTGGAAAGTTAATTTTGGAATCAATATTGTAGACACTTATCCAACAGGTGATTCTACTCCCTCTTTGGGAACATCTGGTGCTATTTTTGAAGATGTTTTTAATGCCACCGACCACTGGAATTTAGGAGGACCTTCAATTGGAATTTCACGATATATAACATCAGGTTTTTCCGCTGGTGTACAGGGAAACTTAAATAAAATAATAAAAATAGAGGGGTTGTCCAACATTTCTTATCCTTACTATTCTGTTGATGGTTTTTTAAGTTTCCACCCACTAAGAAAAGGTTTTTTAAGACCGTTTATCAAGGGCGGATATGGTTATTCAAGTTTTAAATCCAGTCCTGATATAGACATTCCTCGATTGTCTAGAGATCTTTCGGGAACCCTTTTTGGAGGTATTGGTTTTGACATTATGATAGGAGAAAGTTTTGGATTAAGTTTAGAATCTTCATTCCGGAATACGATGGATTCCTTCAGCACAAAACATCTTCAGCATCTTGCATCATTGAATTACCAATTTGGTTCCAAAGACTCTGATAAGGATGGTGTTCCTGACAAAAAAGATGATTGCCCAGAAGTCCCTGGACTTAAAGAATTTAACGGTTGTCCCGATACCGATGGAGATACAATCATCGACAAAGAAGACAGATGTCCCGAAATTGCTGGCACCTTAGAACTCAATGGATGTATAGATACGGATTCTGATGGTATTGCCGATCCAGATGATGAATGTCCTGAATTGGCAGGATCAGTAGAGTTAAAGGGTTGTCCTGATTCAGATGGAGATGGTGTTTCAGATACCATTGACGAATGTGTCGATCAATCTGGTCCCGAAGAAAATAAGGGTTGTCCTTGGCCAGATACTGATGGTGACGGCATTCCCGATAAAGATGATTTATGTAAAGATGAAGCAGGGATCGAAGCTAATAATGGCTGTCCAGATCTTTCAGATGAAATTCTTAAAACATTAAATGAGTTTGGTACTCGAATCAATTTTGCTGCTAGCAGTAATAAAATTTATGGTAAAAAAACCATTGAAGTACTTAACAACATAAAAACTGTCTTGATGGAAAATCCCGATGGGATATTGATAATTGAAGGATATGCTTCAGCAGATGGCGATGAGGATTACAATATTGAACTTTCTGTTAAACGCGCAGAGTCCATTAGAGATTATCTAGTAAATATTGGGGTTCCCATTGAACGATTAGAGGTTCAAGGTTTGGGTGAAGCATCTCCTTTGGGTGACAATAATTCTCCCGAAGGGAGAGCCATCAATAGAAGAGTACAATTTAAGCCCAAAAGGGAATAAGAAATCAGTGGTTTTATGATTGATTGATTAAACGGATGTTTTTTTTCGGATCGTTGGCTTTAAAAACATAACTACCAGCAAAAAGTACATCCGCTCCACATTCGACTAACTGGGATGCGTTTTGGGAGGTTACTCCACCATCAATTTCAATTAAACAGCTTGCGTTTTTATCTTTTATTAATTTTTTTAATTCTATTACCTTATCATAAGTGTTTTTAATAAAGGATTGTCCGCCAAATCCTGGATTTACACTCATCAAGCACACTAAATCAATATCGAGTATGATGTCTGATAGAAGATGTACCGGTGTATGTGGATTCAGAGCGACCCCGGCTTTCACATCGTAAGATTTAATTTTTTGCAGACTTCGGTGAAGGTGTTTACAAGCCTCATAGTGAACCGTTAAAACCGATGCGCCCAATGAAGCAAAATTTTCGATATAACGATCCGGATCAACAATCATTAAATGGACATCCAAAGGTTTGTTTGCATGCTCCTGAATAGCGGCTATTACAGGCATTCCAAAAGAAATATTAGGTACAAAAACACCATCCATGACATCAATATGAAACCAGTCGGCTTCACTATTGTTTACCATTTTACATTCTCGTTCAAGATTGGCAAAATCAGCAGCTAAAATGGAAGGTGCAATACGTACGGACATCTTATGTTTTTAAGTCAAAGTTAAAATAAAAAAAGCAGCCAACTGGCTGCTTTATCATTAACCTAAATAGGTTTTTAAAATTTTACTTCTTGAAGTATGTTTCAATCTTCGAATCGCCTTTTCCTTAATCTGACGAACTCGTTCACGAGTAAGATCAAAAGTTTCACCTATTTCCTCTAAAGTCATAGCATGTTGGTTTCCCAAGCCAAAATAAAGACGCACCACATCGGCTTCTCTGGGAGTCAGCGTCTCAAGAGCTCTTTCAATTTCTGTACGTAGGGATTCATGCAAGAGAGTTTTATCTGGATTGGGAGACTCACCACTATTTAAAACATCGTATAAGTTGGAATCTTCACCTTCTACCAGAGGTGCGTCCATAGAGACATGTCTTCCAGAGTTTTTGAGTGATTCTTTTACATCGTTAATGGTCATGTCCAATTCCTTTGCGATTTCTTCGGCAGAGGGAGCGCGTTCATGAGCTTGTTCTAAAAATGCATAAGTCTTATTGATCTTATTGATCGATCCGATTTTATTGAGTGGTAAGCGTACAATACGCGATTGTTCAGCCAATGCTTGTAAAATCGACTGGCGAATCCACCAAACTGCATAAGAAATAAATTTGAAACCACGGGTTTCATCAAAACGTTGTGCTGCTTTGATCAGGCCTAAATTTCCTTCATTGATCAAATCGGGTAACGTCAATCCTTGGTTTTGGTATTGCTTTGCAACCGAGACAACAAAACGCAAGTTGGCTTTTGTCAATTTCTCTAAAGCAATTTGATCCCCTGCTTTGATCCGTTGAGCCAATTCCACCTCTTCTTCGGCTGTAATAAGATCTACTTTTCCAATTTCTTGGAGGTATTTATCTAGAGAAGCCGTTTCTCGGTTGGTTACCTGCTTGGTTATTTTTAGTTGTCGCATGTTATAAAACGATTGGTTATACTAGGAATACGTAAGAATCAATTAATTGTTACAAGAATTCGCATAAAATTTAACTTTTTTTATCAGGTCTTGGTAGTAAAGCCTTACGCGATACTTTTTCTTTTCGGGTTCTGGAGTCAATACCGAAGTATTTTACATCTAAAACATCTCCCATTTTAACTACATCACTTACATTTTCGGTACGTTCCCATGCCAATTCGCTGACGTGAAGTAATACTTCATTGCCAGGAGCTTCGGTATATTCTACAACCGCACCAAAGTCAAGCATCTTAATTACTTTCACCTCATACACATTACCAACTTTGGGTTTAAATGTGATGGAGTCAATCTTAGCTTCAACCATTCCAATTCCTTCTGGGGAAGTTCCTAAAATCTCAACAATTCCCTCTTCTGTTACCGGGTCTTCATTGATTACAATCGTACAACCGGATTCCTTTTGAAGTTCCTGGATTACTTTCCCTCCGGGACCAATCAATGCACCAATATACTCATTCGCAATTCGTCGGGTAATCATTTTGGGAGCGTGTTCCTTTACCTCATCATTGGGTGCTGCTATGGTATCGGTTAAATGATTTAAGATATGCAGTCTCCCATCACGTGCTTGGTTAAGCGCTTGAGTCATGATGTCAAATCGCAATCCTTTGATTTTGATATCCATTTGGCAAGCTGTAATTCCATTGGCTGTTCCTGTTACCTTAAAGTCCATATCTCCTAGATGATCTTCATCTCCTAATATATCTGAAAGAACAGCAAAACGTTCTCCATCTGTAATCAATCCCATGGCGATACCGGAAACGGGTTTAGAGATTTGAATTCCTGCATCCATTAGTGCCATAGTTCCCGCACAAACAGTAGCCATGGAGGAAGAACCATTGGATTCTAGAACTTCTGAAACCACTCGAACGGTGTAAGGGCAATCATCAGGCATTACCTTTTTCAATGCACGTTGTGCTAAATTTCCGTGACCTACTTCTCGTCTGGATGTTCCACGAAGTGGACGCGCTTCACCGGTTGAAAAAGGAGGGAAGTTGTAGTGTAAGTAAAAGCTTTCTTCTCCCTGATCGGTAGGAAGATCAATGATATTTGACTCTCTGGAGGTTCCTAAAGTAACTGTAGCAAGTGCTTGCGTTTCCCCACGAGTAAAAATGGAGGAACCATGAGTTGACGGTAAATAATCGACCTCGCACCAAATGGGTCGTATGTCAGTTGTTTTTCTTCCGTCCAGTCGGATCCCTTCTTCCAAAACGAGATCACGAACCGCTTTCTTTTGAGAACTGCTTAAATAACGTGAAATCAATTCACCCTTTTCGTCTAAATCTTCCTCTGAGTAATTGGCAAGAACAGATTCTTTGATATCTGAGAATTGTTCTGAGCGATCGGCTTTTGAAAGTCCTTTTTTAGCTACTTCATAGTATTGATTGTAGGTAGCGGTATGAATTTCTTTTTCCAGAGTTTCGTCATGATCCTCCTCTTCATAGGTACGGACTTCTTTTTTTCCGAAAGCTTCTGCCAAGGCAACCTGAGCTTTAATTTGATCTTTGATTGCATTATGCCCAAAAGAAATAGCGTCCAGCATTTCTTCTTCGCTGATTTCATCAAATTCACCTTCAACCATGGCAACGGAATCTTCACTGGCTCCGATCATAATATCGATATCCGAAGAAGCCAATTGTTCTTTACTTGGATTGACAACAAACATACCGTCAACTCGAGCAACGCGTACTTCTGAAATAGGATACTCGAAAGGACTGTCTGACAGTTGAATGGCTGTTGAAGCGGCAAGACCCGCCAATGCATCCGGCATTACGTTTTCATCATGGGACATCAATTGAATCATCACCTGTGTTTCTGCGTGATAATCTTTAGGAAAAAGGGGACGTAAAACGCGATCTACCAGTCTCATGGTTAAAACCTCCTGATCGCTGGGACGTGCTTCACGTTTGAAAAAACCACCGGGAAATCTCCCTGCAGCAGCAAATTTCTCTCGATAATCAACGGTTAAGGGTAAAAAGTCCACTGGACTTGCCTTTCGAGCGGAAACGGCTGTAGCTAGTAGCATACAGTCTCCCATTCGTACAACCACTGAGCCATCGGCTTGTTTGGCTAGTTTTCCTGTTTCTAGGGTAATTGTTCTTCCGTCTTCAAGACGAATTTCTTGTGTAAATGTTTTTGGAATCATTT
>JAYNHN010000137.1:0-6029 GCA_038108035.1 Flavobacteriaceae bacterium | reverse complement strand
AAGGAGTAGGTACACAGCAAATAGAAGAACAACTAAAAATCATATTTCCAGAGGCCAAGATCGCACGAATGGATTGGGATAGTACTCGAGGGAAATGGGATTTTGATCGTTTGATTGAACGATTTGAAAAAGAAGAACTTCAAATTTTGGTAGGTACTCAAATGGTGGTTAAGGGGCTGGACTTCAAAAATGTATTTTTAGTGGGAGTGATCAATGCAGATCAGTTGATTAATTTCCCAGACTTTAGAGCACACGAAAGAAGTTATCAGATGCTATGTCAAGTGGCTGGAAGAGCAGGGAGATCCTCTCAAAAAGGAAAGGTTCTTATTCAAACCTATCAACCCAACCACCCCTTGTTAAAACAAGTTATTGAACACGATTACGAGAGCCTATACCATTCTCAAAAAAAGGAACGACTCCAATACCGGTATCCTCCTTACTATCGAATGATTCGAATTACTTTTAAAAGCCGGTATTTTCAATCGGTAAATATGGCTTCTGATTGGTTTTACAATGTGGTAAAACAAATTTATAAAGGATCTATATTGGGTCCTGTTTTTCCATCAGTAGCTAGAGTGAGAAATAAGTATCAAAAACAAATGATCGTAAAAGTAGATGCTACACTTCCGGCTTCAGAAGTTAAAAAGCAATTGGCTAGAAGTTATAAAAGCTTTCAGTCGGTAGCGGCTTTTCGAAGCATTCGCGTGAATTTTGATGTTGATCCTTATTGAAACTTACTGACCGAAAGACGAAATTGTTTTTTTTGAGACCGACTCAAAGGAAGCTCTTTTCCGTCCAAATTAACTTTGGAAGCGCCATAGTTTATCACTTTCTTTAAATTAATAATGTACGACTTATGGATTCGAAAAAACTGGTCCTCAGGTAATTTCTCCAAGAAAGCCTTCATGGTAGAGAGGACTAAATACTTCTTTTTAGGAGTAATGATTTTGACATAATCACCCATAGCTTCTATCCATTTGATGCTATTGGTCGTAATTTTCTCAACGGTTAAGTTGTGTTTGATTTCAATGAAATCATCTACTTGTGTATTTATTTTGCGTTGATTTTTTATTTTTTCGTGAATTCTTAGAACGGATTGTTCAATGCGTTCCAATTTATAAGGCGGTGCAATGCAATCCGCTATGTTCAGCTCAAATGCTTTGAGTGCATCCTGAGGATTTTCGGTGAGCAATACAATTTCTACCGGATCGTATAATTTGGTAATAAAATCAAAACCCGAATAGACGGGTAATTCAGAAGCCAGAAAGATCAAGTCAACCGAATTGTAATTCAAAAAGTTTTGGGCTTCGACAGCATTTGAAAACTCAGCTTCAAATTTAAGCGTTTTAATTTTCTTAAAAATCTGAGCAAGGTGCAAACGCTGGATAGGATTCGGATCGACAACAATGTAGCTTAGGAGCATCACAATAAAGACTTAGTGGTTCAAATATAGTAAAAAAAACTTCATTTACAGTCGTATTTTTTTGGTTTACTGTTCTTATTAGATTACTTTTGCCATCCAAAATTAATATATATGAATCATTACGAAACTGTTTTCATTTTAAATCCCGTTCTGTCTGAAACTCAGATAGAGGAAGCAGTTCAAAAATTTGTTGATTTCATCAAGACCCAGAAAGGCACTATCACGAGCCAAGAAAACTGGGGATTGAAAAAGCTAGCCTATCCGATTGAAAATAAGAAGAGTGGCTTCTATCATCTTTTTGAATTTGTAGCACCGAACGAGGTAGTATCCGCTTTAGAAGTGGAATTTGGTCGTGATGAACGTGTCATGCGTTACCTTACTGTTAAACTCGACAAACATGCTTTGGCATGGGCCGAAAAAAGAAGAAAAAAGAACAAACAAAAAGCATAAGCAATGTCGAAGATAGAAGAACAAAATTCAGGAAAAAAAGAAGGCGAAATTAGATATTTAACTCCTTTGAATATTGACACGGCAACCAAGAAAAAATACTGTCGTTTCAAAAGGACTGGTATAAAATACGTGGATTACAAAGATTCTGATTTTTTATTAAAGTTTGTAAACGAGCAAGGTAAAATTTTACCCAGAAGACTAACGGGTACTTCTTTAAAATACCAACGCAAAGTTTCTGTTGCTGTTAAAAGAGCGAGACATTTGGCCTTGATGCCCTATGTAGCCGATATGTTAAAATAATAAACTCTCATTATGGAATTAATATTAAAAGAAGACGTTCAAAATCTTGGGTTTAAAGACGAAGTCGTGAGTGTTAAAAACGGTTACGGCAGAAATTTTTTAATCCCAAAAGGAAAAGCAGTGATGGCTACTGTGTCTGCACGAAAAGTCCTTGCAGAAAATTTGAAACAACGTGCATTCAAAGAGAAATCAATTATTGAATCGGCTCAAAAGCGAGCAGAAGAAATTAAAACTCTTGAAATCAAAATCGCTTCGAAAGTGGGTTCTGGAGATAAACTCTTTGGTTCCGTTTCCAATGCAGATTTAGCTGCAGCTATTAGTGGTAAATCTTTAGAAATTGACAAAAAATTTATTACTCTGCCTGGAAAAACTATAAAGCGTTTAGGGAAATATGAAGCGATTATTCGCCTTCACCGCGAAGTGAATTTTAATTTTCCTTTCGAGGTTATACCGGACACCAAATCTTAATCATCATCATTAAAACCCACAATATTGTGGGTTTTTTTATTCCATTATCGTTTTGAAATACCATCGTCTCACAGAGGAACAGTTACATGAAATGCATAGAGAATTTGCTGTTTTTCTTGCGGCAAACGGTATTGACAAAGTAAAATGGGATGAAATCAAACGGTCAAATTCGGGTCAGCTGACTAAATTTTTAGAAAATTTTAGCGATCAAGTTTGGGATACCATCATAAGGCAATGCAAGTATCTTGAATTTGTTGCTCAAAATCAATTGTTTTTGTTTAAGACCGACGAAAAACTAGTGACTGCACTCGTAATTCAGGTTTCCGACAGTCAATGCGACTTAGCTACTTCATTGGGATTTCAGTGGATGATTGATCATATTCGTAGCGATGCGGTGGCTCTTTCTAGTGCTTCAAAATCATACCAACCCGATCGATCAACTTTTATTTACTCTTACATGCTTAAAGGGGCTATTCCTACCAACGGTAAGCGGTACGAGGGAATAAAAAGTTATTTTTCCAATTCGATAAAATAAAAGATATTTGCAATATACGATTAGTTATGGCAATCAAACCGTCAACTCCAAAAGGTACAAGAGATTTTTCAGCAATTGAGATTTCAAAAAGAAATTACATCAAAAACATCCTTCAACAATCTTTTGAATCGTATGGTTTTGAACCCATAGAAACCCCCTCTTTTGAGCGTCTTGAGACACTTACTGGAGTGTATGGAGAAGAAGGAGATCGCTTAGTCTTCAAAATACTGAATTCTGGAGAAAAAGTTAAAAAAGCAAATGTCGATGCTTTGGAAAAAGGGGCTTATTTAAAGTTTGCTCGTTCACTATCTGAAAAGGCCCTACGTTATGATCTCACGGTTCCCTTTGCCCGCTATGTTGCTCAACATCAAAATAAGTTAACCTTTCCATTTCGACGCTATCAAATTCAACCCGTTTGGCGAGCTGATCGGCCTCAACACGGTCGGTTCCAAGAATTTTACCAATGTGATGCCGATATAGTGGGAGATCGCTCTTTATGGCAAGAAGTAGAAATGCTTTCTCTCTACGATCATGCATTCTCAAAACTCCAAATTCGAGGGGTCGTTTTAAAAATTAATCACCGAAAAATATTATCTGGAATAGCCGGTCTTTTAGGAGCCAATGAACTTTTAGTTGATTTTACAGTTGCTTTAGATAAATTAGATAAAATTGGTAAAGAAGGGGTTTTTAATGAACTTAAAACAAAAGATTTTTCTAAGGACTCACTCAGTGTTTTAGAAGAACTACTCAATCTTAAAGGTTCCACTTCTGAACAGTTATTAAAATTAAAATCCATGCTTTCGGATCAGCAGGAGGGACTTTTAGGAATTGAAGAATTAGAATTTATAATTCAACAATGGGAAGGCCAATCTCCGCAAACTGTTCAACTTGATTTTGATTTGACTCTTGCTCGAGGCTTACACTATTATACTGGAATGATTGTTGAGGTGAGTGCACCCCAAAAGGTATCAATGGGTTCTATTGGTGGTGGCGGTCGATACGATGATTTGACGGGTACCTTTGGTCTTAAAAATATGAGTGGCTTGGGTGTCTCTTTTGGTTTTGAAAGAATCTATTTGGTGATGGAAGATTTAAATTTATTTCCTGAGGCTTTGTTAAATAAAACCAAAGTGCTTTTTGTCAACTTTGGAGACAAATCAGTAGAACAGGCATATTCTTGTGTCACACAATTAAGAAAAAAACAAATTCCATGCGAACTGTATCCATCGGAAGCTAAACTTAAAAAACAATTGGGCTACGCCAATCAAAAAAGTATCCAAAAGGTTGTACTTATTGGTTCGAATGAAGTAGAAAACCAAACGTTTATCTTAACAGATATGATATTGGGATCGCAAAGCGTACATTCAATTTCGGAACTTCTGAAGGTGCTGGCTTAAGTCTGATCTTCAGGCAAAAGCGTGGGTTTAGCATATTTCTGAAAAGGCTGTTGGAGTAGATTTCCAATTTTTGCGTTCGCTTTTTTATCAAAAAATACATCGACTCCATATACCAATTTCTCGCGATCAAAATCCATATAGGTTCCAAACAATCGATCCCAGATTGAAAAAATATTACCATAATTGGCATCTGTATAGGGTAACCGGTAATGATGATGTGTTTTGTGCATATCAGGTGAAACGATCAAATAGCTCAAAATCCGATCCAGTTTTTTAGGTAATTTAATATTGGCATGATTGAATTGAGTTGAGATTAATGAAAGGGATTGATAAAGCATGACAATCCCCATATTAGCCCCAATAAGGAAAACGCCCAAAAGGGTAAATCCAAATCGAACAAAGCTTTCTAAAGGGTGGTGTCTGTTAGCAGTAGTTGTATCTACATTGTGATCACTGTGATGTACCAAATGAATCATCCACAAGGGTTTAATTCTATGTTCTACCCAATGCGGAAGATAAGCACCCACTAAATCCAAAAGCATGACTCCCAAAATAACTTCGATCCATAACGGCATTGATGGTATCCAAAATAAAGCTCCAAACTGATTTTCTATTACCCAATCGCTAGTATTTAACAATAAAAATGCCAAAAAGAAATTGATGATAACCGTGGTGAGTGTAAAAAATAAATTAGGAAAAGCATGCCTCCATTTTTTGTATTGAAATCGAATCAAGGGGATTCCACTTTCAAGGATCCAAAAAAAAGAAATTCCTCCTACTAATAAAATACTTCGATGAAGTGAAGGGATTGTTTCAAAATATTCAATAATCTTTTCCATTACTACCCAAACAATTGAGTTCAATATAGGAAAATCTATCGAAATACAATAAGTCATTAAACAAACCCAAAAAAACAAGAGATGTATTTTTTTTCTAACTATTAATTTTAGTAAATTAAACTCACAAATTGAAGTAACAAATCATGAAACGTAAAGAATTTATTCAAAAGTCGGCTCTTGTTTCTGGAGGAGGTATTCTCAGTCCTAATTTTTCTTTTTTGTCTTCGGGATCTAAAATTATGGGAGCCAACGACCGAATTCGTGTAGGAGCAGTTGGGATCAATGGCATGGGATGGGCAGATACCAAAGCATTAATGAAATTACCGGGTATAGAATTGGTAGCCATTTGTGATGTCGATCAAAATGTTCTAGAAAAACGAAAAGAAGAAATTTCAAAAAAAGGGGGCAACGTCCAAACCTATTCAGATTATCGTCAATTGTTGGATCAAAAAGATATTGATGTTATCGTTATTGGGTCTCCCGATCATTGGCATGCTTTAATGATGATTCATGCGTCAGAAGCAGGCAAACATGTATATGTGGAAAAGCCTATTGGAAATTCAATCGGTGAGTGTAGAGCGATGTGTTCGCCTCAAGAACACTATAACCATGGTGTA
>JAYNHN010000136.1:1444-6110 GCA_038108035.1 Flavobacteriaceae bacterium | reverse complement strand
GGGCAAATCGATAATAGATCCAATGACTTGATTTGCATTTTTATCCTCTACAGATTCAATTTCATTTTGAGGATCATTCAATAGAGCCGATAGTCCTCTTCCTAGTGCTTGTTTTCGATTTGATTTAGCCATGACAATTATTTATTCCTTTTGATGATCTCATTTCCTAGAGACAAATAGCTTTTGGCTCCTCGGCTTGAGGCATCATAGGTAATTATATCTTCTCCATAACTTGGAGCTTCACTCAATCTAATATTTCTTTGAATAATGGTTTTGAAAACCATTTTTCCGAAGTGCTTATTTACCTCTTCTACTACTTGATTGGATAATCTTAGACGCGTGTCGTACATCGTTAATAGAAGTCCCTCAATATCCAATTCTTCATTGTGTAATTTTTGGACACTTTTGATGGTGTTTAAAAGTTTCCCCAAACCTTCCAAGGCAAAATACTCGCATTGGATGGGAATAATAACGGCATCTGAAGCCACCAAAGCATTTAGTGTAATCAATCCAAGTGAGGGCGCACAGTCAATTAAAATAAAGTCGTATTGATCTTTAACGGATTGAAGTGCTTTTTTAAGTGTGTATTCTCTTTCCTTTTGATTGACCAATTCAATTTCTGAGGCAACCAAATCAATATGAGAAGGGATCAATTCCAAATTTGGAATGTTAGTACTCAAGAGAGCCTCATCCACTTTGATACTATTGTCAAGGATTTGATAGGTTCCCACAGTTGAGTTGTTGACTTCAATTCCTAGACCCGATGTAGCATTGGCTTGGGGATCAGCGTCGATCAACAAAACTTTTTTTTCTAAAACGCCTAGTGCTGCTGCTAAGTTCACCGCCGTAGTAGTTTTTCCTACTCCTCCTTTTTGATTTGCTATTGCTATTATTTTACCCATTCTGACTTTATAAGTGCTAAAAATACAATTAATTATATCTTGAAAAAAAAGAAATAACAACCAATTACCAAGTTTATAAAAAGGCAGTCAATATAGGTCAGATTATTTCTTTGATGAATCGCTCACTTCGATAATAAAAACCGTTTCATTTTCTTTTTTGTGACCGTAGTGTTCTCTGGCAAATCGCTCTAGACTATCGTTATTTTGGAGTAGCTCTAAGGTTTTTTTATCGGTTTCAATAATTTCTTGTAGTGCCTTTTTTTCGTTTTCTAATTGTTCTATTTCTTTATTGAGTTCAGAATGAATTGTCCATGAGTGGGTATCTATGAATAACATCCAAATGATAAAACCCAAGAGAATGCCTCCATAAAGAAGGTAACTTTTTTGAGCTACTTTACGTCGATTCCACCACTGGGGATTTTGTTCCATTAGTTCAAGCTGGATTTATCAATTTTTTGAACCCATGATTGGGTAATCAAGCCCTTATATTGGTTACCCCATTGATTGAGAATATAATTCATAACATCTGCAATTTCCTCATCATCCAAACCTTGTTTGTTCATGATTCCGTCATAGATCTCATCATTTACTTCAAT
Organism: Flavobacteriaceae bacterium; assembly: GCA_038108035.1. GTDB lineage: Bacteria > Bacteroidota > Bacteroidia > Flavobacteriales > Flavobacteriaceae > MS024-2A. The sequence continues at coordinate 4,612 of JAYNHN010000136.1, read as the reverse complement.
CGCTCCTTGTAATCCAAATTTGATACCGGCTATACTTCGGTCTAGATCGTTCATAAGGTAATCTGAATTTTTTAAGGGAGGGAAGACTCCCGAAACTCCTTTTCCATTATCCAAATGGCATTGAACGCAGAAGTCTTGATAGATCTCTGAACCGTCTTGAATACTTTGTTGCCTAGTTTTGTCCTGAAAGAGAAAACACAAGATCATTCCCGTAAAAAAAAGATAAAAGGCTAAAAAAAGTTTCATGCTTTGGGCACAATTTTAAGAATTCCTTTTCCTTCCACTCCTACATATAAATATCCATCGGGTCCTTCTAATACATTTCTTACCCGACCAATTTTATCTAAAACTTTTTCTCTTTTAACTACTTTGTTGTTTTCAATAACTAAACGTTCCAAGTACTCGAATTTTAAAGAGCCTATAAATAAATTATCTTTCCAACCCGTATAAACCTCAGAAGTAGAGAATGCCATTCCACTAGGGGCTATTGAGGGTACCCAGTAGTAAAAAGGTTGTTCCATTCCTTCTTTGGCATTGATATCCGTTATAGGAGTTCCACTGTAATTAATCCCATAAGTAATCACGGGCCATCCGTAGTTTTTTCCTTTTGAAATAACATTGATTTCATCGCCTCCTTTTGGGCCGTGTTCATTGACCCAAATCGCTCCTGTTTTCGGATGTGTTACCATTCCTTGAGGATTCCGGTGACCGTATGAAAAAACAGCTTGCTTGGCTTTTGGATCGGAAACAAAGGGATTGTCTGAAGGAATGGATCCATCCAGATTTAAGCGATAGATTTTACCCCCATCACGAGCCAAATCTTGAGGGTTGACATCTCGATTTCCACGATCTCCAACGGAAAAATAAAGATGTCCTTGATTGTCAAAAGAAATTCGTGAACCATAATGTTGCCCTTTTTTAGAGTTGGGTAAAGCTTTGTACAGTAAGTTGATATTTTGAAGTTTGTTGTCCACCAATTCCGCACTGTATAAAGTTGTATTTCCACCAGCCTCTCCTTCAATGTGCGTGGCGGTTGTTAGATAAATGATGGCATTGTTTTTAAAGTCGGGATGGAGAGCCACATCCATAAGTCCTCCCTGCCCACGCGTATAGACTTCGGGTAATCCTTCTACCTCGGTTTTTATTCCATCAACCACATGATAAAGCGTTCCGGAGAGTTCAGTGACTAAGAGTTCATTCGAGTTAATAAAAGACATACCCCAAGGGATATCAATTCCGTCAACAACTACTTCATAGGTGTAATCGATGTCTTGTGGAGTCTCTATGGCTGGAGTGTTCTCTTGAGCACAACCCCAGTTGAATACGATAGCACAAATGCTAATTAAAAAATAAGAACGTTTCATGTTTATTAATTTGTAACTTCAAAAATACGAAAGTGAAATTTATTTGAAACAAAGTGAACTTAAAAAGGTCATGAGTTATTTTTTTTAATTCTATTGAGGTGCTTTATTAAAATAAGCAGAGGCCTGGGCCGGTTGGTCTGTATTGATATAATCAATCCCTAATTTTCGGAACAGCTCCCATGCAGTTTTGGTGTCTGGAGTAGCCCAAAATCGGAATGGTTTTCCGTACTGGTGTGCTATACGTACTACCGAATCCACTTTTCGGTAATATTTTTCAGTCATTTTTCCTTTTCCATTCCAGTTAGAGAATTTTTTAAAACTCAGGCTTATCAAAGCAATTTTATTCCATATTTCTTCATTTTTAAGAGGATCAAGACTTTGATAGTCGAAAAGGATATAATCGGGATAGTTACTGTATTCTTTTGGGTCAGGACGATTTCCTGAAATCACAATCGAAATTTTCCGTTGATCTATTAGTTCTGGGTATTGATTTAGAGTCTGTACGAGTTTGTTGAGCGTAACCTGTGTTTCGGATTTTATATCTATGAGTAATTGTAATTTTTTGTCAGGATTCCAAGAGTACAGAATCTCATTTTTAATGGGGTTTAAATACAAGTTTTCAATGGTTCTCTCAGCGATTATTTCTGATTCACTATGTGTTACATATAAAGTATTGTACTTTAAAAAAACATCAATTTCGATGGAGTTAAGTCCATTTTTATATGCAGTCCAAAAAGGAACATTTTGTTGATAGTCGTTGTGAGAGTGAATTCCAATTTGTTGAGCCTTGACAAGATGTGCACTACAACAGAGTGTTAATACGAAAAAGGAGTTTTTAAACATAATAAATGGATCAAATAGTGTTCTTCATCAGACTCCTAATGATGGTTAGGGAATGATATTCGTTTTGTTCAAACAGGTACTAATATAGGCTTAATTTATACCATTAGCGAAGTAAATTCGATGCAAACCTTTGCATAGACTTTTAGTGCGAATTAATTCCAAACATCACAATTTTAATGTTAGTTAGTTGTCAGTAATTAATTCAACCTACTTATGATCATGAAAAAGTTACATTTTTGGACGCTGATTTTTTTACTCAGCATTTCTTCCGTTTCTTGGGCGCAAACCTCGGTAGCCGGAAAGATACTTAACGAACAGGGTATCCCTTTAATTGGAGCAACCGTTTTGGAAATAGGAACAACCAATGGAACTACGACCGATTTTGACGGCAATTTTTCCCTTACGGTTTCAGAGGATGCAACTCTTGAAATTTCATATTTAGGGTATACTACTCAGGAGATTGCTGTTCAAGGACGTTCTTCACTTTCTGTTCAATTAATTATTGATGCGACACAGTTGGAAGACGTTGTGGTTGTAGGCTATGGTATTCAGAGAAAGTCTGATGTAACGGGCTCTATCGCTTCCATAAAAAGTGAACGTTTTAATAAAGGAGTCGTAGCGAATCCGGGGCAGCTTTTACAGGGTAAGCTAGCAGGTGTTAACGTTACTAATGTAAGTGGAGAACCTGGTGCTTCACAAAATATCATCATTAGGGGGGTAGGTAGTTTACGTTCTGGAACAACGCCTCTTTTTGTGATCGATGGTTTTGTAATTGATAACTCGAGTATAGGAATTAGTTCTAATCCTTTGAATTTTGTAAATCCTCAAGATATAGCCAGTATTGATGTGTTAAAAGATGCTTCGGCAGCAGCAATTTATGGTGCTCGGGCAGCTAATGGGGTAGTGGTGATTACCACTAAAAAAGGAACCAAAAGTGATCGCGTAGGAGTAACTTTAAACA
>JAYNHN010000136.1:0-1434 GCA_038108035.1 Flavobacteriaceae bacterium | reverse complement strand
GCCTTAAAAAAGGGGGTTTTCTGTGAGTTGGGGAAAGGCGTGGTCGATTTTCAAAGTATAGTAGAGACTTTAATATTCATAGGGTATGGTGACTGGATTGTAGTGGAACAAGACGTATTGCCTGGGATGGGAGATCCAAAAAAGTGCGCTCAAACCAATCGGGAGTTCATTAAAAGATTAGGATTATAATTGAATGAATTAGCTAATACAACATAGATGAAAAAAATAAATTTGGCTGTTGCAGGTTTAGGAAGAATTGGAAAAATTCATGTGCAAAATTTACTTCAAATGGAAAATGTCGAGATTCTCATGGTGATTGATCCTATGAAAGAATGCTGACAATTTGCAAAGGATAGAGGGATTAAGTATATCGGAAGTAATTTTGATGAAATACTGCATAATAAAGATGTTGATGCTGTTTTGATTTGTTCACCCACCCATACCCATGCTGATTATGTAGAATTATCGGCAAAAGCAGGAAAACATATATTCTGTGAAAAACCGTTAGATCTTTCTTTAGAAAGGGTCTTAGAGGTGTTGAGTGTTGTTAAAGAAGCGGATGTGAAATTAATGATTGGATTTAATCGAAGGTTTGATAAGGAATTTCGAAAGGTTCGTGAGCTTGTAAAAAATGAAGCTGTGGGGAATCCTCATTTGGTTAAGATAACGAGCAGAGATCCTGGTTTACCTCCCATAGATTATTTAGAAAAATCAGGAGGATTCTTTTTAGATATGTCCATTCATGATTTTGACATGGCTCGTTTTGTGGTAGAAAAAGAGGTTGAAGAAGTGTATGCTAAAGGAGCCGTATTAGTTGATCCTGAGGTTGAAGCAGCTGGAGATATTGACACGGGTGTTATTATACTGAGTTATACGGATGGTTCTATGGCTTTAATAGACAACAGTAGAGAAGCTTCCTATGGCTATGATCAGCGATTAGAAGTTTTTGGTTCCAAGGGAATGGTTCAATCAAACAATAATTTTCAAGATTCTCATAAATTATATAATGCGCAGGGGATACAGGCGGCTTTGCCTCTCAACTTCTTTTTGGAACGCTATAAAGAAGCCTTCAAAGTTGAATTGGTGAATTTTATTCAAGGGCTTAAAAATGATACTGGAATGCCTGTTGGTGGAAAAGATGGGTTGGAGTCACTTAAAATAGGATTGGCTGCCATAAAATCCCTTAAGGAAAATAGACCTGTAAAGATTTCTGAGATTGATTTGGGATCTTGTAAATAATTGATTTTTTAAAAAAAAGAAACCACTCTTTTACTTAAAGTAGGAATGTCATAAATATTTTTTTAGATGACTTTGCCAAGCAAGCTTCCTCCAGTCAAAAATAAAAAAACCTGACTTCTTAAAAAATCAGGTATATTTTTTGTCGGGATGACAGGATTTGAACCTGCGACCCCACGCACCCCATGCGTGTGCGCT
>JAYNHN010000135.1:0-6277 GCA_038108035.1 Flavobacteriaceae bacterium | reverse complement strand
AGGTAAAGAGGCAACTCCAATGGCAGCCCGTGCGTGTTTTCCTTTCTCACCAAAAACGGTTACCATTAAATCGGAAAAGCCATTGATTACTTTAGGTTGTTCTATAAACGTAGGGGATGAATTGACTAAACCCAAAACTTTGACAATACGTTTTACCTTATTTAGGTCTCCTAGCATGTTTTTTAGTACCGCCAATTGATTGATCGCAGTTTGCCTAGCACCCTCATATCCTTGTTCAATCGTAATCGTTTCTCCTAATTTCCCTCTCAATTCAGTTCCATTTGGATATTTAGGACCTTTTCCGGCTAAAAAAATTAAATTTCCTGTTCTAACACCGTTGACATAATTTGCTACAGGCTGGGGAGGTTCAGGAAGTATGATATTTAGTTCTTTCAATTGGGCTTCCGGGTTATAATCTTTTTCGGGGGTATCCGCAGAATCTACTTGTTTACACCCTAGTAATAGGATGAAAATTAAGCCGATAATGCTGAGATGTAACTGTTTTTTTTTCATGTTATCAAGTTTAATTTTTATTTCTAGGTTTGAAATCTACTGCTTGCCAAAGAGGGTTGCTTTCAAAATAATTTCCGTTTGTCAGTACCGCCGAAACGGTTCTTATGTTTCGAATATCTTCAAGGGGGTTTTTATCTAAGATAGCAATATCTGCTTCTTTACCAATTTCTAAGGTACCCGTAACTTTTTCCAAACCCATTGCTTTTGCGGGAATGATGGTAGCTGTTTTTAAAGCTTCAAAAGGCGATAATTTACCTAGTTTGTGATAGGTTTCTATTTCTAAGTAAAGGCTAAAAACAGGAACTACATTATCGGTTCCTGCGACTATGGGTACCCCCGCTTTATGGAATTGTCCGATAATGTCCATTTCTCGAGTATAACCTTGGATTGCTTTTTCAGAACGCTCAACACTCAATCCATTTCTAAATCTTTTTCCTTCCCAAAGTTCGTACGCGATTCTATGAGCGTCCGGTTCAACTGATTCAATGGGTGTCCCTTTTGGAATACTTCGTATAACTTGCAAAGCGATAGTAGGGTCTAATACTGTTTTATGCTTCAATAAGAATTCAATAGCCTGATCAATCTGACGGGTGCTAACCTCCTGATTTTGAAGAAATCCTCTTCCCAATTCTGAAATGGTTTTATTGGGGAGTAATACTGACAAAAATAAACCGCTATGACTGAATTGATCCATTCCCAATTCAACGGCACTTACTGTATTTCCCACTTCACTAGGGACATGTCCCGTAACCGAAAGCCCCAATTGATGCGCCTCATCAGAGAGCACTTTAACTATTTCGGGTTTAACAGAGTTGTAGATTTTAATTTGCTTATATCCATAGTTATGGTAAGTAGCTACTACTTGCTTTGCCTCTTCAACATTTCGGGCTCTGATGGCTCCATTGCCCTTTACACCTGCACCGTCGGTCATACCTGCCAGAAGGATATCGGGACCTAAGCCTCCGTTTAAATCAATTTCATCACGAAAAGCGGTGGCCAATTCAATTTCATTTCCATTGTCTCTGATGGTAGTAATTCCTCCCGCTAAATAAGCCGGAGCCCATTGCACCTGATTAGAGTGGGCATGCATATCCCAAAGACCCGGAATAAGTGTTTTACCTGAAACATCAATGACTTTTGAGTTTGATGGGATTTCAATCTCTGCACGACCTCCTATTGCTTTTATTCTGCCGTTTTCGACCAGAAGGGTCATGTCCCTTTTGGTTTGATCTGTTAGGCCGTCAATAAGATCTCCCCCGATCAATGCGGTGGTTTCTGCTTGTTTTATTTTGTGTTCTTTGGTGTACTGTTGGAGTGTTTTAATCTGTTCATTGACATTCCCCTGAACAAAAACAGGAAGTGCGTCTTCATAGCCTTCCCTTATAATTTCTCTAATTTGAGTATTGGCTTTTACAATTGCTATTAATTGATTCGCATGATTTAACCAAACGGTTCGACCACCCCAGTTAATGCCTTCTACTACATAGCGATATAAGGTTTCCGTTTTCCCATTAATTTTGACAATATCCTCAGCCACAGGCTTTATTGATACGATTCCTCTGGGAAGTGTTTTTATATTTTTGGGTTTTCCTTTTTTAAAGTAATAATGGTAGAGCATCATTTCCATAGCAGCCGGAAGATTACTATGAACGGGAAAAAACAGTTCGGGTAAGGATGAAGTTTTTCCCTCGAACTTTTTTTCCTGAATGGTTACCTTTTTTTCAGTAGAAGTCATTTTAAAATTAACGATGGTATCGTTATTTGAAATTCTTCTGTTTACATAAAAAGTAGGTGTCAGGTCTTCATTTAAATTCATGACCGCCTGAACACCGGTGATCCTTCCACGTTCATTTTCTCCTTGTAACGAAGACACAATTATAGATTCTTTCTTTCTGGAAATCGTATAAGAAACTTTTCCAATTTGAGATTGTCTTCTAAAAATCAGAAAGGTTCCTTCTTGTTCGGAAGGAAATTCCAAAGATGAGTTGGATGAGCAAGCAGCCAATACCAGCAAAACAGAAGCGATTGTTTTATAAAATAAATTTTGAATGAGACCTCTAAAATTAATAGTATGTTTTGTCATTACTCGATGGTATTATTTTTTATAGTTAAAAACGGATTGAATTCAGATAGAATTTCATTTTAGTCTTCTAAACGATTGAAATAATAAAGATTGTGTTCGTCTGAATTACTCTCTATAATATCTAACTTTCCATCACCATTTAAGTCTGAAACCCCGATATCATAGGTGAGAAATTCTTTGTTTTTCAAAGGTATTTTTTGCCAATCCTGCCCTTTGTTTTGGTTAATAAAAACGGCGTTTATGGCTTTGGAATTCCCTACAATAATATCGATATCTCCATCCTGATCTAAATCGCCTAAAGCAATCGAGTAAGAAGGACTGGATTCAGGATCAAACACTACTTTTTTAGTGTAGCTTCTTTCTATATTTCCAAAATAAATAACATTTTCTTCTCCGATATTTGCTGTTATAATGTCCTTATGGCCGTCCTTATCTATATCGGCTATAGCTACCGATCGAGTATTGTCCTTACCGGTTCCAAAGGGTATTTTTTTAGAGAAATTGAAATTTCCATCATGGAGGTAGACATAATTTTGTTGCTGATCTCTGTTGGCTAAAATCAAGTCCAAAAAACCATCTCCGTTCATATCTTCAACTTCAACATCTATGGTAGCATCTTTTTTGGAGCCAAATCCTATGGATTTGGACATCTGTCCGTTTCCATCATTTAAGCAGATTTCATTTTCTTTTCCTCGGTTGGTTATTAAAATATCTACATCACCATCAAGGTCAATATCGGAGACTACAATATTTCTTGTAGGCGCATAGTCTTTTCCAAACGATCCACCTTTAATATAATTTCCGGTTCCATCGTTTAGAAAAATTAAATTGGGTGCCATATCATTTCCAACAGCGATATCCAAATCGCCATCGTTATCAAAGTCGGCGAATTCTGTTGAATAGCTTGTCTCTTCTTCATTTCCTAACGCTCTTGAAAGGGTAAAAACACCTCTTCCGTTATTGATAAAAATTCTGTTTTGTCCAGGCCAATGTCTTCCATTGGCGACCACAATGTCCGGATCCCCGTCCCCATCTATATCTCCGATGTCCATGGATGCAGTTCGACTCTTCTGAGTTCCTAAAATAAGCCGATCGGTATTAAAGAATGGATCCGTTTGACCTTTTGAGGTACTGAAAATCAATAAAAAAAGAATAAATGGGATGTTTTGATAGGAGTTCATAATAGTCTTTTAATGGATAATTACTTTAAAATAGATTTATACAATCGGATCCAATTCAAGCCCAGAATTTTTTCGATTTCTTCCGTACGATATCCCCTTTTGTCCAATCCTTTTGCAACGTTTAAATAACGTTCAGCTTGATCTAATTCGGGAATCCACGGTGGCCATTGAACTTTGTAAGAGGGTTTAAAACGGGTCAGTCTTGGGAGGTACCAATTTTCTTTTGTGGCACCGTTGTTTTTGAGTCCTTCAATGGCAAAATCTGCTGCAAGACCTACGTGATCAATACCTGCGACTTGAACGGCATGGTCAATATGGTCTAAGTAGGTGTTGAATGTAGTATCACTCCCTAAATTGGGTCCGATCATATAGCCTAAACAAATCATTCCTATGACTCCTCCTTTATCGGCCATCGCTTTGATCTGTTGATCGGTTTTTGCTCGAGGATGTTTTTTGTGTAGTGCTTCACACATGCTGTGATTTATGGAGATTCCTGATTGGCTAAAATGAATTGCATCCTCGGTAGTTTGTTGTCCACAATGCGAGGCATCTACAATGATACCGAGTTCATTCATTCGATTGACTGCTTCAATTCCAAAATCAGAAAGGCCCGCATTGGTTCTTTCCGTACAACCGTCTCCCAATAAATTCCGTTGATTGTAAGTCAATTGGATCCATCGGGTTCCTGCCTTGTACAACTGATCGATATTTTCAATGGACTTTTCAATCATAGTAGCATTTTGAAAACCAAAAAGGACAGCGACCTTATCTTCCTTCTTTGCCCGAATAAAATCGGCAGCCGTTTTGGCTAAAATTAGTTTGTCTGGATGGTCTTTTATTATCTGGTTCCAGCTTGATAATGAGGTTAAGGCAGCCGAAAGGTTAGCAGAGGCAAGTGAAGTACCAAAACCCGTATATCCCGAAATTTCTAATGCTTTAAACGAGTCTTTATCCCACCCACGAGAAATAACCAGTCCGTCAATTACGATTGCATTTTTATAAAGTGAATCGATCTTCCTTTTTTTATTTTTGGAAGAGGAAGTGTCCGATTGGAAATCAAATGATGGGGAAAACCCACTCAGCATTTGGGTTGGAAATAGAGTGCCAAGGGGAAGTGCTTTAATAATTTTTCTGCGTTTGTTCGACATTAAATTTTTATTTTAAGTTACAAATAAATTCTTTTTAATAAGCCCCTTTTCTATAAAATCAAAAGAATGGTTTCTTGATTCAACGATAGCATTAAAAACCTTTTGAAATAATAATTTTATTCCTCTCCCAATCTTGCTTGGAGTTTTTAGGATCGATTTTACATGGAACGGTGACCTTTAATTTCGTCCACCAATGGACAATTTATTTTCTATAAAAGGAAGGAAAAAACATGGGGGTTTGTCTTTGATAGGTTTTGTAGTCGGGTCTTTTTTTCAACGAATAATGCTCTGAAGGGATTACACCTGTGTCGTGAACAAGGGTCTTGTGCATAAGACGAGAAACATAAATCAATGCAAAAGCTAAAGCAATCCAAAAAAACGATTCCTGACTATTGTAATGAAAAGAAAAGGAGGAAATAGAAGAAAAAGCCATTGCATTCCAAATCATCCATTCCGCAAAATAATTGGGATGGCGGCTGTAACGCCATAATCCCGTATTGCAGACGGTTCGTTTTTTATTTTCTCTCCTAGACTGTATTAAAAACGTTTGTTTTTGAACATCTGCCAGATGTTCAATTATAATAAAAAGGAACCAGCCTAAGTATCCAGTGATTTCCATGATGCTTAACGTTTCTTGGGGATTGTTAAATTGCAGGATTGCGGGAAGTGATAAAAAACTGCTATTGGCTAAGCATTGAACCATAATTTCGTACTGGAGTGAAGCAGATTCCCATGAATAGCCAATTTTTTTCCATCGAATTCTTTGAAATTGATACCGAGACAATTCCGTATCAAGATGGCCTTTTTTGAATAAAATAAGCGCCCCAATCCCCATTCGCAAGCCAGAGATCAAATACATTCCGGAGACGATATAGATTCTCAAATCATACCCTTTTCCCAAAAAGAGAGTTAAAATCCCAATTGCTACCAGTCCCCAGGGCCAAGCAATGTCAACATAAGACATCCTTTTTGTGAAGTATGCCGGTATACAGGCAATTAAAATGAAAAGAAGAAGTTGTAACGATGTGTTCCATACTAAAAACACCCTCCCCTCTTCATATAAAAAGAGAAGGACAATGCACAAGAAAAAAGGGAGATACCCCAAAGCTCTATGAAGTATTTTTTTTAAGATCATATTTTAAATTTTTTAATAAAGAGTATTCCCCTTTTCTCATTAAGTCTAAAAATAGTAAAATCTTCCTAGGTGTGTACTTGCAAAGTTGAATGCTAACCTACGCAACTACTCATATCCAAACCGTTATGCACCATCAAGAAAAATTGAAATAAACAATACATTCAAGGAAATCTAATCAAATCGGAATTGGAGAAGTCTCCAAGCGCTACCACCAATA
>JAYNHN010000134.1:4722-6340 GCA_038108035.1 Flavobacteriaceae bacterium | reverse complement strand
ACTTAACCTAGAAAGCATTTTTAATATTTCCGAACTTTTGGACCTGCCGAAAGATCAAGCCCTTTTACTTACGGTAATTATCGTTGGTGCTATTGGTTCTATCTATGCTATTTTCGGAGGACTGAAAGCTGTAGCTGTTTCCGATACGCTAAATGGCTATGGGTTACTGATTGGGGGTCTTTCTGTTCCTTTAATCGCACTTTTTACAATTGGGGAGGGAAATCCCTTGGAAGGAATTTTAAAAGTTTATGAGCGAGCACCCGAAAAATTCAATGTCATTGGTGATCGAGATTCCGTTTTACCTTTTGAAGTACTCTTCACTGGATTGATGATTAATCAAATTTATTTTTGGTCAATGAATCAAACGATTATTCAACGAGCTTTAGGTGCAAAAAATCTTAAAGAAGCTCAAAAAGGACTCCTTTTTACAGGTTTACTTAAAATTTTGGTTCCTTTAATTATTGTTCTACCGGGCGTAATTGGTTTTTATTATTACGGTGAAAGTCTTTACGATCGTCAGGATATGATTTATCCACAGCTTATCAAAAAAGTGTTACCTGCCAGTTTTGTTGGGATTTTTGCAGCTATAGTAATGGGCGCGGTTTTAAGTACTTTTAATAGTGTTCTCAATAGTACGGCTACTATTTTTTGTATTGATATTTACAAACGGCATTGGAAACCAAAAATAAGTGATAAAAAATTGGTAGGTGTGGGAAAATGGATGTCGGCTATTTTAGCGATTTTCGCCATTTTAGTTGCACCTATGGTATCCAATGCTCCCGACGGACTTTACCAATTATTACAACAACTTAATGGCATCTTTTTCATTCCAATAGCTTCTATTATGCTTGCCGGTTTTTTCACTAATAATATTACTGCATTGGGTGCCAAAGCTGCTTTACTTGTAGGGTTGACTTTTTATATCACGGTTACCTTTATTTTTCCTGTAGATATACATTTTGTTCATATTTGGGGAATCGAATTTTTAATAAATGTAGCCGTTATGTATGGCGTATCTACTTTTTTCAAGGGTTCTCAAAAACATGAGGTGTCTGAATTCAAATTAATTCAAATGGAATCTTGGCGATTTACTCCTCATTTTTCTTTGTTTTTGGTACTCATTACATTATTTGTATACATTTTTCTTGGTAATTTTCACTAGAACCAAATGCTGGTAAAAACTAGATTTTTTGGATTTTATGATCCGGTAAATATTAAAAATTCAATTAGAAAATTTTATCTTACCAAATGTCAAATATTATTTTCCCTTATATTTAATAATCAAGATACTTTTTTATGCCACTAGTAATCATCTCTCTAGGAATTCTTCTTCTCTTTGTTTTAATAATTGTATTTCGATTAAATGCTTTTATTGCCTTTATTTTAGTTGCCATAGCCATTGGAATGGGTCAAGGTATGGAACTCAACAATATTGTAAAATCAATAGAAAAAGGAATTGGGAACACTTTGGGTTTTCTGGTTATGATTTTAGGTTTGGGTGCAATGTTGGGTAAACTGGTGGCTGAAAGTGGTGCTGCCCAAAAAATAACCAACGGAATGATTGCCTTTTTCGGTGTTAAAAGAACCAGGATTGCAGTAATGATTACCGGTTTTGTGG
>JAYNHN010000134.1:4396-4712 GCA_038108035.1 Flavobacteriaceae bacterium | reverse complement strand
TGGGTGTAACCATGTTTTATTCCGTAGGTTTTGTCATTCTAGTTCCGTTGGTTTTTACGGTAGCTTCTGCCACAGGACTTTCCTTAATTTCTGTAGCACTCCCTATGTTGGCCGCTTTATCCGTAACCCATGGATTCTTACCTCCTCATCCAGCCCCTACTGCTTTGTCAGTTATGTTTGGTGCTAATATTGGAAAAACATTAATTTATGGAGCTATAATAGCCATTCCTTCTATATTGATTTCGGGACCCCTATTAACGCGATTCTTAAAACCAGTAGAAGCGAAACCTCTTAAGGAGTTTATGGCTTCTAAAAC
>JAYNHN010000134.1:0-4386 GCA_038108035.1 Flavobacteriaceae bacterium | reverse complement strand
TTGTCAAATAGTCTAATTACAGCCTTACTGCCTGTTATTTTGATAGGAGTTTCCACTTTAATCTTTGAGTTTTTAGACCCTGAATCCACCCTTTATAGGCTTATCCAATTTATCGGTAATCCAGTTATTGCCCTGTTAATAACGGTTATGGTGTCTATTTATACTTTGGGAATCGCTAGAGGTTTGAAGATGGATAAAGTCATGAATATCTTTGGTCGTGCTGTATCGGGTATCACCATGGTATTGTTGATTATTGCCGGAGCAGGTGCATTAAAGCAAATATTGATTGATAGTGGAGTAAGTAATTATATTGGAAGTCTTTTGGAAATCACCGCACTTTCTCCTTTATTAATTGGATGGTTAATAGCTACTTTAATACGTTTTTCTGTCGGTTCTGCAACCGTAGCAGGATTGACAACTGCCGGTATTGTTTTACCCCTAGTTCAAAATACAACTGTGAATCCTGAACTGATGGTTCTAGCTATTGGATCGGGGAGTTTGATGCTTTCACATGTCAATGATAGTGGTTTTTGGCTTTTTAAGGAATATTTTAATTTAAGCATCAAAGAGACATTGATGACTTGGACTGTGATGGAAACATCCATCGGAATCAGTGGATTGGCCGGTGTTATATTACTCAATCAATTTATCTAATCAATGAATACAAAATTAGCGAATCAAATAGAATCATTGGGTTTGATTTTACCTCCTGCTCCTAAGCCTGTAGGGGTATATCGACCTGTTTTAATTGTTGAAAACCAAATATATGTTTCCGGTCAAGGTCCCGTTCTGAATTATGGGAGTTTAATTCAAGGAAAAGTAGGTGCGGATTTAAATAAAGAAAAAGCAAAAGAGGCGGCTCGTCAGGTAGGTTTAACGATGCTATCTACTTTGGTTCAAAATTCAGACGATTCGTTGGTTATCAAACGGGTAATCAAAGTATTGGGAATGGTAAATGGAACCTCAAATTTTGAGGATCATCCCCATGTGATTAATGGTTTTAGCGAATTGATGGTTGAGGTCTTTGGTCGTGAAATGGGTATTGGTGTTCGCAGTGCAGTAGGCATGCATTTACCTCAAAATATTCCTGTAGAAATCGAGGCCGTTTTTTTAATTGAACACCTTTAGGATGATAAATAAAAAGTGGTATCAAGTCGATGATGAGCAACTCTTGATGACTCCGGGATTGCTGGTTTATCCGGAGCGTGTACAAGAAAATATCCAATCAATGCTTAAAATTGCGGGAGGGATAGAACGCTTATGGCCTCATGTAAAGACTCATAAAATGAGTCAAATTGTTAAATTGCAAATGAATCAAGGCATTAAACGCTTTAAATGTGCCACGTTATCGGAGGTCAAAATGCTGGTTGATTGTCAAGTAGATCAAATTTTATTAGCGATTCAACCCACCAAAGAAAAAATGATTCGTTTTTTAGAATTCCAAAAGGCGAATCCCTCGATTCAGTTTTCAACTCTTGTTGATAACTTAGATTCTTTAGAAATGTTTTCTTCGGTTGCAAAAACCTTTCAACAAAATGCGTCTCTTTGGTTGGATATAAATAATGGAATGAATCGTACGGGAATCGTTCCCACTAAGGCCGCCGAGTTGTTTATTGAATTCCAGAAATACTCTCACCTAAATTTTGAAGGAATTCACGTGTATGATGGACACATCCGACCACCGAATCTTTCTGAGCGTATTGATCTTTGTAATGAGGATTTCAAAGCCGTTGAAACCCTAATCAATCAAATTGAAGAGTACGGAGGGGTTGTTTCCCAGATTATTGCCGGGGGATCCCCTAGTTTTTTCCCTCATTCACTCCGAAATCGAGTATTTTTAAGTCCGGGAACAACGCTTTTATGGGATTTAGGATATAAAAAGATATGGCATGAATCACCCTTTCTAAATGCAGCAGTTTTGATAACCCGTTTGATTAGTAAACCTCAAAAAAACATTTTCTGTTTTGATCTAGGTCACAAAGCAGTTGCATCCGAAATGCCCTTACCACGAGTCGAAATTTTTGGATTGGAAAAAGCGAAACATCTAGGACAAAGTGAAGAACATTTAATGGTAAAATTTGATGAGTCCAATTCTTTTAAAGTAGGAGACCTCTTCTATGCGCTTCCCTATCATATTTGCCCAACGGTTGCAAAATACAACAAGGTTTATACGGTCATAGATGGAGTAGTAGGACCTTTATGGGATGTAGAGGCTCGAGCGTATCAATTATAAAAAAAACTGATCATGAAATTTATTTTTGATGCCCATTTGGATCTTTCGATGAATGCAATGGAATGGAATCGGGATTTAAGACTCCCATTGGATCACATTCGAAGACAAGAAAAAGGAATGATCGATTTACCTGATCGTGAAAAGGGAACGGTATGTTTTCCGGAATTGAGAGCTGGAAATATTGGTTTATGCGTAGCTACTTTAATCGCTCGTTATGTAAAAGCTAAAAATCCATTACCTGGATGGAATTCACCTCATCAAGCTTGGGCTCAAACACAAGGACAATTGGCTTGGTATCGAGCCATGGAACAAGAGGGAAAAATCAAACAGATCAAAGATTCGATCGCTTTGGATCAACATCTTAGCGAATGGAAAAAGGATCCTCAAACCACTCCTTTAGGATATATTTTGAGTCTGGAGGGTGCCGATTCTATTGTTTCTTTGGACTATTTACACCTGATGTACGAGCAGGGTTTACGTGCTTTGGGACCCGCTCATTACGGACCGGGAACTTATGCCTATGGAACGCATTCATCCGGAGGAATTGGAACAAAAGGTCAGGCACTTTTAAGAGAATTATCATCCTTAAATCTGATTTTGGATGTTACCCACCTTTGTGATGAGAGTTTTTGGGAAACAATGAACCATTATCAAGGTCCTCTTTGGGCTAGTCATAGTAATTGCAGGAGTTGGGTTCCCAACGAACGTCAATTTTCAGATGATCAAATCAATGAATTGTTGGCCAGAAATGCAGTGATTGGGATGGCTTTCGATGCGTGGATGATGCTCCCGGATTGGGAAAGAGGCATTTCAACTCCCCAAGCCCGAAATCTCACTCTCGAAACGATTGTTGATCACATAGATCATATTTGTCAACTGGCAGGAAATTCAAATCATGTCATGATTGGTTCGGACTTAGATGGTGGATTTGGAAAAGAGCAATGTCCTAGGGATTTAGAGACCATTGCTGATTTACAGAAACTGGATGGCCTTTTACAAAAAAGAGGATATTCACATGTGGACATCGAAAAAATTCTCAGTAAAAATGGAATTGGTTTTTTAAATAAAAATTTAGACTGATTTTTATTTTTTTAATACGTCAAATTGATAGCTGTATTTGATCGTCAGAATTTGATTATTAAGTCGATCTGTAAAATCTTGATCTCGAATAATATTAAAAACAACAAACAATCCCGTATTGGCATTTTTTAACCATCCGAAACGTCCATTGACCGAAGTTATGTTGGTAACGTTATTGTATTGAACTAAACTTTGTAAAAATATTCTTGGAGTAAAAGAATAGGCAAAACGCGCACCACTAATGATTACGTTAGCTTTGCCTTCGGGTAAATTCAATCGGTTGTAATTAAAAGTACCCGAAGCGTTGAACTTATCGCCCAAACGAAGGGTTACTTTGTTATTACTGGAAACACGGTCTCCACCAAAATATCCTCCTATGATAGTTCGTGTTTGATAATAAAATTTTCTATTGGCATTGGTCATCAATACAAATTGAAATTCGGAATGGTTGTACTCTCCAATGGGTACAGCAACACTAGAGATCGAAAAAGGGGTCAGTACGGTTTCGGTTGTAAAATTGATTCCGGTATGGATTTCAAAACCACTTTCCCATACCCAATGATTGTCTACGTGTAGAAAACTGGTTTCCATAATATTCTCAAAATTCCAATAACTTCTGTAAGAAATGTGAGGTCTTACTTCTAGTAGTTTTCCTGTATTTTTAGGACGCCATTGTTTAAATATAAGGAACTCAGGTTTTTTAAAAGCTGAGCGCAGTAAAAATCCAACTTCCGGATTAAAATTTTCTCCCACCTCCGTGTAGCCCGCTCTTAAATTCCATCCGTTCCAATTGTATACCCCTAAAAATTTAAATGCGTGATCGTTATTAATTAATTCGGGTGTATTGCTTTTGGCGATAAAACCTGTTAGCTGTGCTTTTTTACCGAGTCCCAATTTTCCATCCATAGCAAATACCCGATTGAAATCTTGATCTAATCCAATTCCTGAGCGGTTGACAAAAATGCCACCAATAGATGAACGACTGGTTGCAAAATCATGGTTGACTCGTGCTACTGAGAAATTGGTATCAACAGGATCCATAGAGGTATTCATGGTTCCTCCCTCGGTAAACA
>JAYNHN010000133.1:5641-6422 GCA_038108035.1 Flavobacteriaceae bacterium | reverse complement strand
GCACCTGGTGGGTGCTACTAAGTCTTTTATCCGTCGACCTTTTATATGGACCCATATGCAACTGGGAATTATCAGTTCGCTATTAGCTTTGGGAGGGTTGAGTGCCTTGTTTTTTGAAATCAACAAGCGCTTTCCGGAGCTGAATATGATGAATCAACCGATTGAACTATCCATTGTTTTTGGCGGAGTTTTGATTTTGGGGATTGGAATTACTGCCATCAGTACATTCTTTGCTACCCAGCGATACCTCAACTTGAAAACAAATGCTGTTTATTAACTCCAATTATATGAAACAATCCCAATCCAAGAAAAAAAAATTATTCGGCAAAAGAAATTATCGCTTCCTATTTCTTTCTATCCTTATCATCACTATCGGCTTTGTCTTGATGGCAGGTGGTGGCAGTGATGATCCCGATTATTTTAATGAAGCCATCTTTAATTTTAGAAGAATTCGTTTGGCACCAACTATGGTTTTAATTGGTTTCGGTATTGCCATGTATTCCATTTTAACTCAGGATAAAGCAAAAAAATGAATAACTTAGAAGCCATTGCTTTGGGTATCGTACAGGGTCTTACTGAATTTTTACCTATCTCATCAAGTGGACATTTAGAAATTGGGAAAGCCTTATTTGGTTTAGCCGTAAATCCAGAAGAAAGCCTTTTTTTGACGATTGCTTTACATGTTGCAACCGCACTAAGTACCATGGTTGTTTTTAGAAAAGAAATGGTTAAAATTCTCAAAGGTTTATTCGAATTTAAAAATAACGAGAGTACTCAATTT
>JAYNHN010000133.1:0-5631 GCA_038108035.1 Flavobacteriaceae bacterium | reverse complement strand
AAATAATCCTATCTATGCTTCCATCTGTTTTTGTGGGGCTTTTTTTTCAGGATGAAATTGAACAACTCTTTGCTCAAAATTTAGTTCTTGTGGGTGTTATGCTTTGTCTTACAGCACTGATTCTTTTTGTAGCCGATAAAGCACAAAAAACAGACAAAAATGTTTCGACTCAAAATGCGGCAGTTTTAGGTATTATTCAAGCCATTGCTATTTTACCAGGTATATCAAGAAGCGGTTCAACCATAGCAACAGCAGTACTACTGGGGATTGATCGTGAAAAGGCAGCTCAATTTTCCTTTTTGATGGTCCTACCTCTTATTTTTGGTAGTATGGCAAAAACGATATTGGATGCAGACTCCTCCATTCAAAGTATAGAAGTTACTCCGCTACTTCTCGGTTTTTTATCTGCCTTTATTACAGGAATTCTGGCGTGTAAATGGATGATCCAATTGGTAAAAAACAGTCAACTTAAATACTTTACCCTTTACTGTATAGTGGTGGGAGGAATAGCACTAACCTATGGACTTTTTTGATCAGAAATTCACAAAAGAAGCCCTTCAACAGGGTATCGTTTTATCAATCGATAAACCGCTTGGATGGACTTCATTTCAGGTTGTCAATAAAATCCGTTGGTTTCTCAAAAATCAAACGGGTTTAAAGAAACTAAAGGTAGGACATGCTGGTACCCTAGATCCACTTGCTACAGGACTTTTAATTCTTTGTACTGGAAAAAAAACAAAGATCATTGAATCTCTCCAAAATACAGAAAAAGAATATACGGGAACTTTTTTTTTGGGTGCCACTACTCCTTCTTATGATTTAGAAACTGAAATCGACAAACACTTCTCCACGGATCATCTCAACGAGCAATCTATTCAAGCAACCATCCCGCACTTTACGGGTACTATTCAACAATATCCTCCTTTATTTTCAGCTTTAAAAAAAGACGGGAAACGACTTTATGAATACGCACGCAAAGGAGAATCTACGGAAATAAAAGCTCGAATGATTGAAATCCCTCTTTTTGAAATTACTCGCATTGAACTACCCGAAGTGGATTTTAGGGTTCGATGTAGTAGAGGGACCTATATACGAAGTTTGGCTCACGACTTTGGAAAAACCTTAGGTACGGGAGCTCATTTGAGCTCGTTAAAAAGAATCCGAAGCGGTTCCTACAATCTTATTGATGCGTATTCAATGAAAAGTGTTGAAAATATAAATTCTAACTTAAACATACTTAAGAAAAACTAATTTAATAACTTCATACCTCACGGAAACAAACCCCAAATGAAATCTATACACCCCAAAAAAAACAAAAGTCTATCAAAATCTATTGTTGAGCTTAAGCAACAAAAAAATGCAGTTTTATTAGCTCATTATTACCAAAAGGCTGAAATTCAAGAACTAGCAGATTATCTAGGAGATAGTTTGTATTTGGCACAACAGGCGGCCAAAGTAGATGCAGATACCATTGATTTTGCAGGTGTTCACTTTATGGCAGAAACAGCCAAAATAATCAATCCTAGCAAAAAAGTTTTGTTGCCTGATCTCGATGCGGGCTGTTCATTGGCGGATTCTTGTCCTCCTAAAGATTTTGCTGCTTTTAAAAAGCAACATCCCCAGGCAGTGGTCATTTCATACATCAATTGCTCGGCAGAAATTAAGGCCATGAGTGACCTGGTATGTACTTCCAGTAATGCCAAAAAAATTATTGATCGTATACCAATTGACCATGAAATCATTTTTGCACCTGACAAAAACTTAGGACGCTTTTTAATAAAAGAAACCGGAAGGAATTTGATTTTATGGGATGGATCCTGTATAGTACACGAAGCATTTTCTTTTGAAAAAATTGTAGCCCTCATTCAAAAACACCCAAATGCCAAGTTCATAGCACATCCAGAAAGTGAATCGCCCTTGTTGGATATAGCCAATTACATTGGAAGCACTTCAGGACTCCTAAAATTTATTCAAAAAGATTCCGCCAAAGAATATATCGTAGCCACCGAAGCCGGTATTCTTCATGAAATGCAAAAGAAATGTCCCAATAAAACATTTATTCCTGCCCCTGTGGAAGACGACACTTGTGCATGTAGTGAATGTGCATTTATGAAAATGAATACCTTAGAAAAGCTTTATAATTGCCTAAAATACGAACAACCCAAAATCATACTATCGGACTCATTGATCAAAAAAGCACGAGTTCCTATTGTTAAAATGCTTGAATTGAGTAAATGAAAAATACAGATATATTGGTAATTGGAACAGGCATTGCAGGACTCTCTTTCGCCATCAAAGTCGCATTGAAAGATCCTACTATTTCAATAACCTTAATTTCGAAATCGGATTTGAATGAAGGGAACACCCGATACGCTCAAGGAGGAATTGCTGTTGTTTCCAATTTAAAAAAGGACTCGATAGAAAAACACATTCGAGATACTAAAATTGCTGGAGATGGTTTGTGTGACCCAAAAGTTGTTCAATTTGTCATTCGAGAAGGGCCGGAACGATTGCAAGAATTGATCGACTGGGGAACCCAATTTGATAGGAATCAAAAAGAATTTCATCTTGCCCACGAAGGAGGCCATTCCGAAAACAGAGTAATTCATTACAAAGACCATACAGGTCTCCAAATTCAAAAGGCTTTGGTCCAAAAAGTAAAAAGTTTTTCAAGGATTAATCTGTTGGAAAATCATACGCTGGTTGACTTTATTACTGATCACCACCATAGTCTTAAGAAATACAATCGGTGTTACGGTGCCTACGTGATTTCAAAAGATAAAGAAAAAATCATTAAAATCACAGCAAAAATCACTGTATTGTGCTCCGGGGGCGCCGGAAGATTGTATGAAAAAACGACCAATTCAAAACAAGCTACAGGTGACGGACTGGGGGCTGCTTACCGCGCAAAAGTTCAAATGAAAGCACTCCCTTATATTCAATTCCATCCGACGGCACTCTGGCAGGAAATCAAAGGACAAACCTTTTTAATCACAGAGGCACTTCGAGGTGAAGGAGCTCAACTAAAAAATATCAAAGGAAAACGGTTTATGACTTCCTACCACCCGCAAGGGGAATTGGCACCGAGAGATGTCGTGGCAAGAGGAATTTTTAAAGAAATGTTAAAAGAAAAATCAGATTACGTACATCTGGATTGCTCAAAAATCAGTCTCCAAACCTTAATACATCATTTTCCCAAAATTTTCAACGTCTGCAAAAGTGTGGGTATTCATCTACCCAAAGATCCTATTCCTGTAGTCCCTGCAACCCATTATTTTTGTGGAGGCATCCATATTAATTCAAAAGCCGAATCCAAACTGAAAGGACTTTATGCTATTGGCGAGTGTAGTGCTTCGGGACTCCACGGTGCCAATCGACTGGCATCCAATTCGCTCTTAGAAGCCATTGTTTTTGCTCACCGTGCCGCTGTGGATGCTATAGTGGCTTTAAAAAAGACCCTCCCCAAAGATTCGTTTTACAATCAATTACCTAAATGGAATGGTGATCTTTATTCAAAAAACCTTAAAATAAAAGAAATTCAAATTCTACGGCGGGAACTTCAATCAATCATGACTCAAAATGTAGGAATATTTAAAACCAACAATGGACTAAAAATAGCCGATGAAAAAATGGAGAAAATTTATTCACAAGTCGTAACGATTTATAACAAAAAGCGTTTAACCAACGATCTCTGTGAATTACGAAATATGGTTAGTATCGCCCATTTAATTATCAAACAAGCTCGAGAAATTAAAATCAATAAAGGCGTATTTTTCAATAAAGATTATGCATAAAGATTACTACAAGCAGTACCAAAAAGTATTTGAAAACTTTATCGATCAAGCACTCAAAGAAGACCTAAAAGAGGGCGATCTTACTAGTCTTTCTTGTATAGATCCTCACGCTCAAAGCAAAGCGCAACTTATTTTCAAAGAAGGAGGAATTCTAGCCGGTCTTAAATTGGCCCGAAAAATTTGCAAACGGCACGATCCTCAATTAAAAGTAATACCTTTTGTTCGTGAAGGAGCTTATCTCAATCCGGGAGTAATTGCTTTTACCGTAAAAGGATCCACTCGATCGTTATTGGCAGTTGAAAGACTTGTTCTCAATACACTTCAACGAATGAGTGGAATTGCTTCACGAACCCATGAATTAACTCAAAAGATAAAACACACGTCTTGTAAACTTTTGGATACACGGAAAACAACTCCTAATTTTAGGTATCCAGAAAAATGGGCGGTTCAAATTGGTGGGGGGATTAATCATCGGATGGGTCTCTTTGATGCCATTATGATCAAAGACAACCATATTGATTTTTGTGGCGGAATGGATAACACGCTTCTCAAAACAGAAAAATTCTTAAAAAATACTTCCAAAACTCCAGAAGTAGTCGTGGAGTGCAGAAATCCAGAAGAGATTACTACTGCCTTGAAATTCTCTTGGATTAATAGAATTTTACTGGATAATCATAGCATTGCAGAATTGAAAAATGCAGTAGCTCTAATTGACAATCGAATGATGACCGAAGCATCCGGAAATATTACTTCACTTGAAATATTACTTCACTTAATGTGGTTGATGTGGCAGAAACTGGAGTAAATTATATTTCTATGGGTGCTTTGACCTATGATGCCAAGAGTATAGACATGAGTCTTAAAGCTATTTAAGGTACCTCCCTTTATTTAGTTCATCCAAAAAATGATTCTAAAAGTTAAAGATCCTTAATCGTTCACTAAAAAAGCATCAGTCAAATTAAAGATCTTTACTTTTTTGAGTCAATTATCTTATTGGACAAAAAATAAATTTAAACGGTTCCCCTTAATTTACCCCGTAGAATGTTATGATTCAAGCAGGATACTTTGTGCTTTAATTTTTATATTTGTCTTTACAAAGAATCAAATGAAATACCAACGCATCTTATTAAAACTCAGTGGTGAAGCACTGATGGGAAGTCAAACCCACGGAATTGACCCAGTACTAATTGACAGTTATGCAAAAGAAATCAAAAAGGTTTTTGATCAAGGGATTGAAATCGCAATTGTTATAGGGGGAGGAAATATATTTAGAGGCGTATCGGGTGCGAGTAAAGGAATGGATCGGGTTCAAGCAGACTATATGGGGATGTTGGCTACGGTGATTAACGGTTTGGCACTCCAAAGTGCCCTTGAGAATAACGATGTCCCAACCCGACTCCAGACGGCTATTAAGATTGAAGCAATTGCCGAGCCTTTTATCAAAAGAAAGGCCACTCGACATTTAGAAAAAGGGAGGGTTGTCATTTTTGGATCGGGGACCGGAAATCCCTATTTTACAACGGATTCTGCTGCGGTATTACGTGCTATTGAAATCAATGCAGACGTTATATTAAAAGGTACCCGTGTGGATGGTATTTACAATGAGGATCCTGAAAAAAATAATAATGCAATCAAATTCGACAATTTATCATTTGATGAAGTACTTACGAAGGGACTCAAAGTAATGGATACCACCGCTTTTACACTTAGTCAGGAAAACAAATTACCTATCATTGTATTTGATATGAATACACCCGATAATTTAATAAAAGTGGTCAAAGGTCAAAAAATAGGTACACGTGTTGATTTATAAATAATTTAGCTATGAACGAAGAAA
>JAYNHN010000132.1:0-6428 GCA_038108035.1 Flavobacteriaceae bacterium | reverse complement strand
ATATCAGATGTAGAAACCAGAGCCCTGTTAAATTACATTAGCAAAAATGGAGCTATGAATGCCGTGGTTTCAACGGAGGTAGATCAATTAGAATCCTTAAAAGAGCAATTAGACCACACGCCCAGTATGGAAGGTTTGGAATTGGCTTCTAAGGTTTCTACTAAAAAAGCATATACAGTTGGGAATCCTGAGGCATCCATTAAAATTGCTGCCTTGGATCTTGGAATCAAGAAAAATATTCTACATCACATGGTAGAACGAGATATGTATGTAAAAGTTTTTCCGTACAATTCTCCTTTTGAAACTCTGGAAGCTTGGAATCCAGATGGCTACTTTATCTCAAACGGACCTGGGGATCCGGAACCGCTTAAACAGGCTCAGAAAGTTGCAAAATCAATCATTGAAAAAAACAAACCCCTTTTTGGAATTTGTCTTGGTCATCAAGTCATAGCATTGGCCAATGGAGTACCTACTTTTAAAATGTTTAACGGTCATCGGGGAATCAATCATCCCGTAAAAAATCTGTTGACCGGGAAAGGTGAAATTACATCTCAAAATCATGGGTTTGCGGTAGAAATGGAAGCTGCTCAAGCTCACCCAGATATTGAGATCACCCATGTTCACTTGAATGATCATACCCTCGCGGGTATGAAAATGAAAAATAAAAACTGTTTTTCTGTTCAATACCACCCTGAGGCAGGACCGGGACCGAACGACGCTACGTATCTATTCGATATTTTTAAACAAAATATTGTAAACGCATTAAACTAAATCATTAATAAACCAAACTAATTTAAACGACCCATGAGTATTATCATCAATATACACGCAAGACAAATTTTTGATTCAAGAGGAAATCCAACGGTAGAGGTAGATGTTATCACTGAAAATGGAATTCTAGGAAGAGCAGCCGTACCCTCAGGAGCTTCTACCGGAGAACACGAAGCAGTTGAACTTAGAGATGGTGGCACGGACTACATGGGTAAAGCCGTTCGTAAAGCAGTTGATAATGTAAATAACACCATCGCTCAAGAAATTATGGGAGGGTCCGTTTTTGATCAAGAAAAAATGGATCAAGCTATGATTGATCTGGATGGAACACCCAATAAATCTAAATTAGGAGCCAATGCCATTTTAGGTGTTTCTTTGGCAGTGGCCAAAGCAGCAGCCAACGAGCTAGGACTTCCGCTTTATCGCTATATTGGAGGGGTAAGTGCTAAAACTCTACCTGTTCCGATGATGAATATTATTAATGGTGGATCCCACTCCGATGCACCCATAGCATTTCAAGAATTCATGGTGATGCCTACGGGTGCCCAATCGTTCACTCACGCAATGCAAATGGGTTCTGAGATTTTTCATAATCTGAAGAAAGTATTGCACGATCGAAATCTAAGTACTGCGGTTGGTGATGAAGGAGGATTTGCGCCAGTTCTTGAAGGAACAGAGGATGCATTGGATACCATTATCCAAGCGATCGAAAATGCGGGTTATAAAGCTGGCTCTGAGGTGATGATCGCTTTGGATTGTGCCGCTGCTGAGTTTTATGAAAACGGAGTTTACGATTATTCGAAATTTGAGGGAGACACAGGTGTGAAAAGAACCTCTGAAGAACAAGCTGCTTATTTAGCGGATCTGGCATCTAAATATCCGATTATCTCGATCGAAGACGGGATGGATGAAAATGACTGGGATGGATGGAAGTCTTTAACCGAAAAAACAGGAGACCGTGTACAACTTGTTGGAGATGATCTATTTGTCACCAACGTAGAACGACTCAGCAAAGGAATTGAAAATGGAATTGCCAATTCTATTTTGATTAAAGTCAATCAGATTGGGACTTTGTCAGAAACAATTGCAGCCGTTGAAATGGCACATCGTGCGGGATATACATCGGTTATGTCGCACCGCTCAGGTGAAACGGAAGACAATACCATTGCGGATCTTGCCGTTGCTTTAAATACAGGTCAAATCAAAACGGGCTCGGCTTCCAGAAGTGACCGAATGGCAAAATACAATCAATTGCTTCGAATTGAGGAAGAGCTGAATTCTTTGGCTTATTTCCCCGGTAAAAAAGCATTTAATTTATAACAATCTCCTAAAAGAGATTTATTATTCTCTTAATTTTGGAGAAATCACTATTTAAACTAACTTTTAAGCACAAAAATTATGAGCGATTCAGTAACCTTATCTTTTAACGGACAAACATTTGATTTCCCTTTAATTAAAGGTTCAGAAGAGGAACAAGGGATCGATATAAAAACTTTGCGTGCTTCAACAGGCTTGATTACTTACGACCCCGGATTTAAAAATACGGGGTCCTGTAAGAGTTCGATTACCTTCCTCAACGGTGAAGAAGGAGTTTTACGCTATCGTGGCTATGCAATTGAAGATTTGTGTGAAAAAGCAAGTTTTCTGGAAGTAGCTTATTTGTTGATTTTTGGAGAACTGCCTTCGGAAAAAGAGTTGGAAAAGTTCCATATTGAAATAACTGACGACGCTATCGTTGATGAAGATTTAAAAGTGATACTTAAAAGTTTCCCTAAAATGTCCCACCCCATGGGAGTACTTTCTTCATTAACTTCTGCTTTGATTGCTTTCAATCCGAGTTCTGTGGATGTTGATTCGGAGAGCGATATGCGTGAAGCGATTGTCATGTTGATGGCTAAATTTCCCATTTTGGCTGCGTGGACGCATCGAAAATTAAAGGGTTTTCCTTTGAATTATGCGGACACCTCCTTACCTTATGTCGAAAACATTGCCCAAATGATGTTTAGACTTCCCAATAGAAAATACGAATCCAACCCAGTAGTTGTTTCTGCTTTAAATAAGCTGCTGATCTTACATGCTGAGCACGAACAGAATTGTTCGACCTCTACCGTTCGTATTGTAGGCTCCTCTCATGCAGGACTTTTTGCTTCGGTGTCAGCCGGGGTATCAGCGCTTTGGGGTCCTTTACATGGAGGTGCTAATCAAGCGGTGATTGAAATGTTAGAGGCCATTCAGAAAGATGGGGGTGATACCAAAAAATACATGGCGAAGGCTAAGGATAAAAACGATCCTTTTCGTTTGATGGGCTTTGGTCATCGTGTTTATAAGAACTTTGATCCCCGAGCGCGGATTATCAAAAAAGCCGCTGATGAAGTTTTGAACGAATTGGGTATTAATGACCCCATTTTAGATATTGCCAAAGGATTGGAACAAGAAGCACTAAACGACCCCTATTTTGTAGAGCGTAAATTATATCCTAATGTAGATTTTTATTCAGGTATTATCTACCGTGCTCTAGGCATTCCAACTGAAATGTTTACGGTTATGTTTGCACTAGGACGATTGCCCGGTTGGATTGCTCAGTGGCTCGAAATGCGTAAAAACAACGAACCTATTGGTCGCCCTCGTCAGATTTATACGGGTAGCAACGAACGAAAAATCCAATAACTTATAAGGATTCTAAAGGGGGAGGAGTTTGCTCAGCTTTTAATGAAAGGATCTTCTGAAAAAAATCATGGACTAACTTCGTTTCGGCCAGTACTTTGACAAAGTGATGATCAATATAAACGGAATATTCTTGTGCTTTTCCTTTATAGAGATGCAATTTATAATAAGGGATAATCAGTCCATAGGTTTCTAAAATACTCCTAAACCGAACGATAATTCCCTTTGGGCGCAACTCAATATTGCATTGATTGAGGTTGTTGTCTAATAACAATAGGTTGTGGATGTCAATTGAGCAACTGTTGATCATTAATCTAGGAGAACCAACACCACCCAGTTTCCAGCGTTTCTGAAGTGAAAACGGCTTTCCGAGAGCCTCGTCTATCATACGACGCTGAGCAGGGTTTTTATAAGATATGTTTAATAGCATTTTTTATAAAGATAAGATATTGTGGAGGGACTACATAATCAATTGATATATTTATATTTGCCGTCAAATAAAGCTATGAGTATCGATTACAACTCACATTTTGATTCCAGTTTAAGAGTTTTTATTAAAAAAAAATACAATACAACTGTTGAATCCTTTGAATTTCAAGTCACCCGAAAAGAATTTGATGGAGATACGACCCTAGTGGTATTTTCACTGCTACGATATATAAAGTCTCGACCCGAGGAGCTGGCTCAAGCCATAGGAGATTTTTTAGTTCAAAACCACGAAACCGTTCTCGGTTTTAATGTAGTGAAAGGGTTTTTAAATTTAACTCTGTCCGATTCTTTCTACCTGAATCAATTTCAATCCCTATTGGAAACGCCAAAATATGGCATTCTTCCACTCACCGAAGAGTCCCCAACCGTTATGGTGGAGTTTTCATCACCGAATACCAATAAGCCACTGCATTTGGGTCATATCCGAAATAATCTATTGGGCTTTTCAGTAGCTCGAATTTTAGAGGCAAATGGTAAACGGGTGGTTAAAACACAAATTATCAACGATCGGGGAATTCATATTTGTAAGTCAATGGTGGCCTGGCAAAAATTTGGGAATGGAGAAACACCTGAATCCACCGGACTCAAAGGAGATCAATTGGTAGGAAAGTATTACGTCAAATTTGATCAAGAATACAAAAAGCAAATTCAACAGCTAACCGAGCAGGGGCAAGCTGATGAAGCGGCTCAAAAGAATGCTCCGCTTCTACTGGAAGCACAAAGTATGTTGCGCTTATGGGAAGCCAATGATCCCGAAATACGAGATTTATGGCATACTATGAATCAGTGGGTATACGATGGTTTTTCGATTACCTATCAAAATCTAGGAGTTTCCTTTGATTCGTTCTATTACGAAAGTGACACCTATCTTTTAGGGAAAAGCATGATTGAAAAAGGATTGAACAAGGGTGTTTTTTACAAAAAAGAAGACGGTTCCGTTTGGGTGGATCTTTCTGAGGAGGGTTTGGATGAAAAATTACTCTTACGTTCCGATGGAACATCTGTCTACATGACCCAAGATTTGGGTACTGCACATAAAAGAGTGGAAGACGAGCCTTCTTTAAGTGGAATGGTCTATACCGTTGGGAATGAACAGGATTACCATTTCAAGGTTCTCTTTTTGATTCTCAAAAAATTAGGATATGATTGGGCCAAGGCATTGTATCACCTGAGTTATGGTATGGTGGATTTACCTAGTGGAAAAATGAAGAGTAGGGAAGGAACGGTTGTTGATGCGGATGATTTGATGGACAATATGACCGCACAAGCTAAAACGATATCCGAATCAATTGGAAAACTGGATTCTATCGATACTGAAGAACGGGAAAGCCTGTACCGTACGATTGCCTTAGGAGCACTAAAGTATTTTATTTTAAAGGTAGATCCAAAGAAACGAATTCTTTTTGATCCAACCGCTTCGATTGATTTCAATGGAAATACAGGACCCTTTATCCAATACACTTATGCCCGTATCCAAACTCTTTTGCATAGGACAAAATCGGAAAAAAGATCATTTTCATTAACCTTGAAAATGGACGAGCGTGAACGTGACATTATTAAACAATTGGGACGATTTCCAGAAACGGTTTTTCAAGCTGGAATACAGTACAGCCCGGCCATCATTGCAAATTATACCTATGATTTAGTAAAAAGTTATAACACCTTTTATCAAAACATCTCTATTTTAGGCAGTACTCTGGAGAATCAGAAATATTTTCGGATAGCACTTTCCGAAAAAGTAGCTGAGGTTCTTTCCAGCGGATGTTATCTATTGGGGATTGATTTGCCCGATAGAATGTAAAAAAAAATCGCTCCGAAGAGCGATTTTTTATTTTTCATAACAATTTTATCCCATTGAGAGGATTATTTCGATTGAACAGCCAGATTGTAAACAACCAGTCCGAATCCAATTTTGTTGATCGCATCACCGATGTTATAAATAACATCCATTGGAAGACCACCAAATATTCCACTGTACCATCCTTCAGTACCTGCCATGTATCCTATTGGGTAAATAGCCCACCCTGCGAATACAAACCAGCAAAGCGTTTTGTGTGCAGATTGTACTGCTCCACCGGCTGCTGCTGCGAGTTTAGAAGCTCCTCCAAACCAGATTTCATAGGCAATCCAGAAATAAGCGGCTCCTGAAATTGCGCCCCATATTGCAGGACCTGATCCTGTAGTGTAAACGGCTTCACCGAAGTAACCTGTTACTAACATGACAACGGATGCAGCAATCATTTTCCACATCAATTGTTTAGTAGCACCGGCCGCTTTTAAAATTAAATAGAACTCTACGCACATTAATGGAACCGTCAACACCCAGTCAACATATCTAAAGAATGTTGGTGAAGTTGCATTGGTTGCCCAATAATCACGCATGTACCAATAGTGAACTGCTGCAATGAACGTGATTAGACCTGACACCAAAATAGAAGTTCTCCATTTATTGTCAAATGAGTTCATTGAGAGAAAGAAAAACGCTGATGCTGCCATCATCGCCA
>JAYNHN010000131.1:4789-6709 GCA_038108035.1 Flavobacteriaceae bacterium | reverse complement strand
ATCGATTTTTCAAAAACATCCGTAGCTGAGTCTTTATGATTAGCATTAGTTAATTCGTTGGTATAGTTGGGATGTTTGTAGGTCCTGCCTTTATGTATAGTACTAACACGATTGCTTTGTTTATCATTGTCATAAGCTATATGATCAGTATTGCCCCTACTTTAACTCTTTACACAATTCTTCCTCTTCCGTTTTTATCATTTATCATCTACAAATTAAGTAGAATTATCAACGAAAAGAGTACTGTTGTTCAAGAGATGCTTTCTAAAATGTCTTCTTTTGCGCAAGAAAGTTTTAGTGGTATCGCAGTTATTAAATCCTATAACTTACAAGACCAAATGCACCACGATTTTGATTCCCTAGCTACAGAATCCTATCAAAAAAATATGGATCTAGTTAAGGTGCAAGCATGGTTTTTTCCTCTGATGATTTTATTAATTGGTTTCAGTAATTTGATCGTGATTTTTGTAGGAGGTAATCAATACATTCAGGGAGAAATCGAAATTGGAGTTCTAGCAGAGTTTATCATTTACGTTAACATGCTAACCTGGCCGGTAGCTGTTGTGGGATGGATTACCAATATTGTCCAGCAAGCCGAGGCTTCCCAAAAAAGAATCAATACTTTTTTAAAAGAACAACCCGAAATTGAAGACGGGAAAGGGGTTGTTGATCCCATACACGGAAAAATCGTTTTAAAGAATGTTTCCCTTACCTATCCTGAAACAGGAATCCGAGCACTTAAAGGCATTGACCTTGAGATACCCGTGGGAACTACCCTAGGTATTATCGGTAATATTGGATCGGGAAAATCAACACTGCTCGACCTGTTTCCCCGTTTATATGACCCCTCCGAAGGTCAAATACTTTTAGACGGAAAAGATGTTAAAGAGTATCGTCTTGAAGAATTGCGATCAGCCATGGGCTATGTCCCTCAAAATGCTTTTTTATTTTCTGAAAGTATCGAAGATAACATCAAATTTGGGAAGCGAGATGCAACTGAAAAATCAATGATCGATGCAACTAAAATGGCTGCTGTCCATAAAAATATTGTCGGCTTTAAGCAAGGTTACAAGACCCTTTTAGGAGAGCGAGGAGTAACCCTCTCAGGAGGTCAAATTCAACGGATCTCCATTGCCCGAGCACTTATAAAAGATCCTATAATTCTCATTTTAGACGATTGCCTATCTGCTGTTGATACTGATACCGAGGAGGAGATTCTAAATCAACTTAAAAAACAACGGAAAAAGAAAACTACCTTGATTGTGAGTCATCGAATTTCCTCTGTAAAACACGCTGACAAAATTATTGTTATTGAAAAGGGTGAAATTGTTCAACAAGGCAAACATCCCTATTTAATAGGGGTTGAGGGATACTACAAGCAATTATTTGAAAAACAAACAGGCAATAGTGAAAAATAATTGGGTTTTGTTTAATTTTTTTAATAAAATTGTTTTAGATCAGTTCAATTGATTAAACAGCTAAGAATGCAAAAACAAGAAAATCAAAATCTTGAAGAAATTTATTCTAAAGTACTCCGAGCAGGAAGAAGGACCTATTTTTTTGATGTAAGAGAGACCAAAGCGAGTGATTACTACTTGACCATCACAGAGAGCAAAAAGTTTACAAATGAAGATGGAACATATTATTATAAAAAGCATAAAATCTACCTTTACAAGGAAGATTTTAATGACTTTACCGATATTTTAGAAGACATCATTCAGTTTATTTTTAAGGAACGAGGTGAAGAAGTAATTAGTGAAAAACACCAAAAAGATTATTCATCAAATAATATCAATTCGGATTCTTATATGGATTGATAAAACAGAAACTCTGTAATAAATCAGAAAAAATTTTTTCAATTAAGTAATTATACTGACCTTTAAGAAGGTTAAATATTTACACATGAAAAAATCATTTTTA
>JAYNHN010000131.1:0-4779 GCA_038108035.1 Flavobacteriaceae bacterium | reverse complement strand
ATTACTCTTTTTTTAAGTTTTTCTATTCTAGCTCAAGTGCAACTTGACTATTATTTAGATTCCGATCATCCTTACGATTCTAATGTACCCACTCCCAAAGAATTTTTGGGCTATGAAGTTGGCACCTGGCATATATCGCATGACAAACTGGTTCACTATATGAATCGTCTAGCTGAGTCTTCCAATCGTATTTCAATTGAAAACAGAGGGACAACCTACGAAGGAAGACCGATTTTGTTATTGACCATAACCAGTCCTGAAAATCATAAAAATATTGAAACCATCCAAAAGACTCATCTCCAACTTACAGAGGAGGGAGCAGATATGGTCAATCTAGATCAACAACCCCTTGTTGTTTATCAGGGATTCTCCATTCACGGAAACGAACCCAGTGGAACCAATGCCGGACTATTGGCAGCCTACCACTTAGCTGCAAGCCAAGCTCCTGAGACAGAAAAAATGCTTCAAGAACTCATCATATTATTTGACCCCAGTTTCAATCCAGATGGTTTGCAACGTTTCGCTTACTGGGCCAATACCAATAAAAATCAAAACATGACTGCCGATCCCAACGATCGAGAATACAATGAGGTATGGCCTCGTGGAAGAACCAATCATTATTGGTTTGATCTTAACAGAGACTGGCTACCGGGACAATTGCCTGAATCTCAAGCACGACTGAAAAGCTATAACAAATGGTTGCCCAATATACTTACAGATCATCACGAAATGGGTACCAATTCCAGTTTCTTTTTTCAACCAGGTATCCCTTCTCGGGTCAATCCATTAACTCCAGAAATGAATCAAAAGCTTACCAAAAAAATAGCAGACTACCATGTTGAAGCTTTTGATCAATTGGGATCGCTTTACTATTCTCAAGAAGATTACGATGATTTTTATTACGGAAAAGGCTCTACCTATCCCGATGTGAATGGCGGAATCGGTATTCTATTTGAACAAGCCAGTTCAAGAGGACATATGCAAGAGAGTGATAACGGTTTGCTCACCTTTCCATTCACCATCCGAAACCAACTCACTGCTGCCTTTTCTACCTTAAAAGCAGCTCAATCCCTGCGAACTGAACTACTTACCTATTTCAAATCTTTTTATCAAGACGTCCGTATTGCAGCTGGAAAAAGCAAACAAAAGGCCATTGTTTTTGGAAACCTGAAAGACCCTGCCTCCACCTATCATCTGGCCAATACACTCAAACGTCACGATATTCAACTTCATCGACTCAAGAACGAAATCATTCGAAAAGGACAAAAATATACCCCAGAGACCAGTTTTGTTGTTCCTTTAGGACAAAAAAAGCACCAACTGATCCGAGCAATGTTCGATACACAAACAAAATTTAAAGACAGCCTCTTTTACGATATTTCAGCTTGGACTTTTCCATTGGCTTTCAATTTGAATTATCATTTTGAAAACAACAACTCACAAATAGGTGACCAAGTAAAAAAGCTCAATGTGCCCAAAGGGAGTGTGGATCGAAAAGGAACGTATGCTTATCTCTTTGAAGCACACCACTACTACACTCCAAAGTTGATCAACTTTTTACATAAAAATGATATTCGTGTAAAAGTTGGATTGGAACCCTTCACCCTTGGAGGGAAAAAATATGATTACGGCACCTATATGATACCTGTTCAAAATCAAGCTTTAGATCACAATGAACTCTTTGATATTTTACAAAAAGGTGCTTCACAGAGTCACATTACAATTGCTGGGGTAGATACCGGAAATACACAAGGAATTGATCTAGGTTCACGAAAATTCTCCAAAGTCAAAAAACTTGAGGTAGCCTTATTAGTTGGTGATGGAGTTAGCAGTTACGACGCAGGAGAAATTTGGCATCTGTTAGATACCAGACATCAAATCGTGGTAACCAAAATTGATACCCGAGACCTATCTGGAGTGGATTTAAGTCGCTACTCTCATTTTATCATGCCTAATGCTTATGGATCCGGACTCAATGACCGTGAAAATCAATTAAAAGAATTTGTCCGTGAAGGAGGAACCTTAATTGCCTATAGAAACTCGGTAAAATGGCTTCATAAAAATGAATTTATGAAACTTGAGTTTAAAAGTCAAAAAGTTACGGCAACAAATATCACTTTTGAAGACCGCGACAAGTTTCGAGGGGCTCAGGTAACCGGAGGAGCGATTTTTAATGCTAAAATTGATCGGAGTCATCCCATCAATTTTGGATTTCAAAACCAAACTTTAGCTTTGTTTAGAAATACAAATATTTTTATAGAACCCCACGAGCAAAGCTACAACAACCCTATACAGTACACGAATAATCCTCTTTT
Organism: Flavobacteriaceae bacterium; assembly: GCA_038108035.1. Taxonomy (GTDB): domain Bacteria; phylum Bacteroidota; class Bacteroidia; order Flavobacteriales; family Flavobacteriaceae; genus MS024-2A. The sequence goes on along the minus strand of JAYNHN010000131.1, from coordinate 2,464 downwards.
GAGTGGCTATATTTCGGAAGAAAATTTAGCTTTACTGAAAGGATCTGTTCCCTTTCAAGTAAAAAGAATGGGGCGTGGACGGGTAATCGCATTGACCGATAACACGAATTTTAGAGCTTTTTGGTACGGTACCAATCGAATTTTAACCAACGCTTTGTTCTTATCGGATAAAATGTGATCATAGAATTTGTTGACCATTGGGCAACTCAGATTCTGGTGTCAATAAAACAATATCTTTTCCTTGGCTCGCACCCAAAACTAGGCATTGACTTTCAAAATGAGCAATTTTTCGGGTTCCAATATTAACCACTGCAATCACTTGTCGTCCATGAAGTTCTTCAATAGAATAGCGATGAGTAATTTGAGCAGAGGAGTTTAAGACTCCGAGAGGGCCAAAATCAATTTCTAATTGATAAGAGGGGTTTCTCGCCTCAGGAAACGGTTTTGCGGAACGGATCGTTCCTACACGAAAATCAATTTTTTCAAAAGTTGAATAGTCAATCATGTCTTTCTTTGATTGGTACAAAAGTACTATTTTTAGAAAAGATTTAGCAATTACTTTTATGGCACTTACCGAATCCTATATGTTACCCCTCCAGACTCAAGCTCCTTACTTTTCATTGCGAAATGTAGTGACGGGACAGAATGAAAATCTAGAAGGCTTAAAGGGAGAAAAAGGAACCCTTATTATTTTTATGTGCAATCATTGTCCCTATGTAGTGTATCTTTTGGATTCACTAATCGATACTGCTAGGCGTTTTGATACAATGGGTATTAAAACCATTGCCATTTCAAGTAATAACGTTGTATCTCATCCTCAAGATGGTCCGGAGTATATGAAACAATTGGCACTGGAAAAAAAGTTTCCATTTCCTTATCTATACGATTCAACACAAGAAATTGCTCATCAATACCAAGCCGCCTGCACTCCCGATTTTTATCTTTTTGATTCAGATTTAAAACTAGCCTATCGGGGGCGATACGACGATGCTCGACCCGGTAACGAACAACCCATTTCGGGTCATGATTTACACAGTGCGTGTGAAGAAATGCTTAAACACAAACCCATACAAGGTGATCAATTTCCAAGTATGGGTTGTAATATTAAATGGTTTCCGGGTAACAGTCCCGATGAACGGATTTAGAAATCCAATAATTCCACATCAAAAACAAGCGTAGCGTCAGGAGGAATCACTCCTCCAGCACCTTGCGAACCGTAGCCCAAGTGGCTGGGGATTACAAAACGAGCAGCCGCTCCTTTTTTAAGAAGTAAAATTCCTTCATCCCATCCCGGAATGACTTGTCCTATTCCTACAGAAAACTCAATGGGCTGATTCCGTTGATATGAAGAATCGAAAACCGTTCCATCGGCAAGTGTACCTTTATAATGAACGGAAACCTTCGCTCCCTTTGAAGGGTGCTCTCCTGTTCCCTCTTTAGTAATTTTATACCATAGTCCACTATCTGTTTTTTCCATACCTTCCGTTAAAGAGGCCATTGCTTTTTCAGCAGCTTCTTCTGCTGCTTTTTTACGTTGCTTCCCACTTGAATTGAAATCTTCAAAAGCTTTTTGGGCGTTCCAATTTTGAGCGGCTTCTCCATGACGCTCAATGATCAAAGAATCAATGACATCATCCTGAGTAATTGAATTGACAACTTCTTGCCCTTCAACAACATATCCGAATACAGTATGTTTCCCATCCAACCAGTCCGTAGGTCCATGGGTAATAAAAAATTGACTTCCATTCGTTGCTGGTCCCGCATTTGCCATGGAGAGTGTTCCTGCACGATTATGCTTGAGATCGGAATGAAATTCATCATCAAACTGATAGCCCGGTCCCCCAACGCCTGTCCCTTTCGGGCAGCCTCCTTGAACCATAAAATCAGCTTTTACACGATGGAATTTTAAACCGTCGTAATACGGTTCTCCCTCTTTTTTATGATCGTTCTTTTGAGATCCTTCGGCCAAACTCACGAAATTACCTACAGTACCGGGAGTTTTTTCATAAGTGAGTTCCAATAATATGGATCCCTTAGTTGTTTCAAATTTTGCAAATATGCCTTCCATGAATAATAAATTAGTTCGTAAAGATAAGAATCCCTATCGATCCTACATCGATTTAAAAAAAGCTTAATTGGCAATTTCGCTCATAAACTGAATCCGATACAAGCGTAGCTCTTCTTCCTCATAATCCCCTTCAAATTCATCGTAAGCCTCTTGAATGGAATCTGATTCTGATTCTATAAAATACTCATAGAGTTCTTCTTGTTGATCTTCATCCAAAAGTTCCTCGAGATAATAGCTAATATTGAGCTTAGTCCCTGCAAAAACAATCGTTTCCATTTCAGAAATTAGTTTTTCCATATTCATACCCTTGGCCTGAGCAATATCCTCAATAGATAGTTTTCGATCAATACTTTGAATAAGATACAGTTTTAGAGAAGAATTGGTTCCTGTACTCTT
>JAYNHN010000130.1:4750-6742 GCA_038108035.1 Flavobacteriaceae bacterium | reverse complement strand
GCCTACCCATGCCACTAGCGATATGTATTGGGCAGAAGATCGATTGGGTAAAGATCGTTTACTTGGGGCCTATGCCAATAAGGCACTACTGGATCAATCCTCTAGAATAGCATTAGGAACCGATTTCCCTGTGGAAGAAGTAAATCCTTTTTTAACATTCTACGCGGCAGTTGCCCGACAAGATGCTAACCAGTATCCTGAAGACGGCTACCTTCCTGATAATAAATTAACTCGTAATCAAGCACTTTCAGGAATGACAATTTGGGGCGCTTATTTTAATTTTGAAGAAAAGGAAAAAGGATCTATTGAACCGGGTAAAGTAGCTGATTTTGTTATTTTAGATAGAGACATAATGCGAGTGACCGAAAAAGCTATTTTAAATTCCAGAGTGGTAGCCACGATATTGGATGGAAACATAGTGTACAGCAATCGGATCAATTAGGATAGCTTAAAAGATTTAACGGTACTGTTCAATACTTATAAAATATATTAATTAATTTATTTAATTAGCCTTTTTTAATTAATAAAATAAATCAATTTTAAATTTATAAGAAAATATTTTCATCAATAATTTATATTTGCTGAAAATAATTAATCATGTGTGGAATAATTTGTGCTTTTGATTTAAAACAAGCAGTTAGTGAACTTCGTCCTCAAGTTTTAGAAATGTCAAAAACACTTCGTCATCGGGGCCCGGATTGGAGTGGTATTTACGATTCAGAGAATGCAATATTAGCTCACGAACGACTAGCTATTGTTGACCCCACCTCAGGGAAACAACCCTTAATTAGCCCCTCTGGTCAATTGATTTTGGCTGCTAATGGCGAAATTTATAACCATCGTGAATTAAGATCACCATATGAAGAATCCTACGGTTTTAAAACTCAGTCGGATTGTGAAGTCATTTTAGCACTTTATGAAAAAGAGGGAAAAGATTTTGTAAAAAAACTCAACGGGATTTTCGCCTTCGCCATCTACGATCAAGAAAATGACACTTACTTTATTGCTCGTGATCATATGGGAATCATTCCCCTTTATATGGGTTGGGACAGTAATGGTACATTCTATGTTGCTTCCGAATTAAAAGCGCTTGAAGGAATTTGTTCAAAAATAGAACTTTTCCCTCCCGGTCACTACCTTCACAGCGGTGACCAAGCACCTACACAATGGTATCAGCCCGATTGGAAATCCTATGAAAATGTAAAAGAAAACAGTACCTCTATTAAGGATTTGCATGATGCATTAGCCGATGCTGTCCACAGACAGTTGATGAGTGATGTTCCCTATGGCGTTTTATTATCCGGAGGTTTAGATTCTTCGATTACCTCTGCCTTGGCTAAAAGATTCGCAGCAAATCGTGTAGAATCTGACGATCAACAGGCAGCTTGGTGGCCTCAACTGCATTCCTTTTCAGTAGGCTTGGAGGGATCACCCGATTTAGTGGCTGCGCAAGAAGTAGCCAAACACATTGGAACCGTACACCACGAAATTCAATTTACGATCCAAGAAGGTTTGGATGCGATTCGAGAAGTGATTTACCACTTAGAGACCTATGATATTACTACAGTGCGTGCATCGACTCCTATGTTTTTAATGGCCCGTGCCATAAAAGCTTTGGGAATCAAAATGGTACTTTCGGGCGAAGGTGCTGATGAGTTGTTCGGAGGATATTTATATTTTCATAAAGCACCCAATGCAGAAGAATTCCATGAAGAAACGGTTCGTAAACTAGATAAACTCCACCAATACGACTGTTTACGAGCAAATAAATCCCTTGCTGCATGGGGAATAGAAGGGCGGGTTCCCTTTTTAGACAAAGAATTTATTGAGGTGGCCATGCGATTGAATCCAAATGATAAAATGATCACTGAGGATCGAATGGAAAAATGGGTACTACGCAAAGCCTTTGAAGACTATCTTCCTCCGAGTGTGGCTTGGCGTCAAAAAGAACAATTTTCTGACGGTGTGGGGTATAGTTGGATTGATACACTC
>JAYNHN010000130.1:3477-4740 GCA_038108035.1 Flavobacteriaceae bacterium | reverse complement strand
TTCCAACTCAAACACCCCAAAACAAAGAAGAATTTTACTATCGTTCGATTTTTGAATCCCATTTCCCTAGTAAAGCAGCAGCTTTAAGTGTTCCTTCTGTACCTTCGGTAGCTTGTAGCACACCGGTTGCCTTAGCGTGGGACAGTGCTTTTCAGAATCAAAATGATCCAAGCGGAAGAGCTGTCACAAAAGTTCATGAAAAGAGCTATGATTAAATGCTAAAGAATCCAGTAAAAAAGCCCTTTAAAAGGCTTTTTTTTCACACCTAAATGTTGATAACTTAGTCAATATTTAAAGGGGTTCAGCACCCTATTCACGACTCTAATAATTATATTTGTAAGTCAGCCAAAACTCCGGCTTTAAAGAAAACAAATATGAGTGAAACGGATCAAAATAAACAATATTCTGCAGATAGCATTCAGGCTCTTGAAGGAATGGAACACGTCCGAATGCGACCTTCCATGTACATTGGGGATGTCGGTGTTCGAGGACTGCATCATTTGGTCTATGAAGTTGTAGATAATTCCATTGACGAAGCACTAGCGGGACACTGTGACGAAATCACAGTCACCATTAATGAAGACAATTCCATCACGACTCGAGATAATGGAAGAGGAATCCCGGTTGGAATGCACAAAAAAGAAGGTGTTTCCGCTTTGGAGGTAGTTATGACTAAAATTGGAGCCGGGGGTAAATTTGATAAAGATTCATACAAAGTATCGGGTGGATTACACGGTGTGGGAGTTTCTTGTGTCAACGCTTTATCCGAAACTCTTACTGCAACTGTATATCGAGAGGGTAAAGTATGGGAACAATCCTATGTAAGAGGAAAAGCTCAAGAACCGGTCAAGAGTATTGGTGATTCCACAGAAAATGGAACATTGGTTACCTTTAAGCCGGATGCAGAAATTTTCACACTGACTCGCGAGTATAACTACGATACCTTAGCACTTCGAATGCGAGAGTTGGCTTATCTGAATAAAGGAATTAAAATCAACATTGAAGATCGACGTGAAAAAGACGATAAGGGAGCGTTTAAATCAGAAACATTTTTTTCAAAAGAAGGTTTAAAAGAGTTTATCCATTTTCTGGATGAATCACGAGAAGCTATCATAGGGGGTGTAATTTCCATGGAAGGAGAGAAAAACGGGGTTCCTGTTGAAGTAGCAATGATTTACAATACCTCCTTTTCAGAGAATTTACATTCGTATGTCAACAATATCAATACCCACGAAGGAGGAACTCATCTTTCCGGTTTTAGGC
>JAYNHN010000130.1:0-3467 GCA_038108035.1 Flavobacteriaceae bacterium | reverse complement strand
AAATATGCAGATAGCTCCGGACTTTTGGACAAACTCAAATTTGAAATAGCTGGAGACGATTTTAGAGAAGGATTGACAGCGGTTATCTCAGTAAAAGTTGGAGAACCCCAATTCGAGGGACAAACGAAAACTAAACTCGGTAACCGAGAGGTTACTTCGGCCGTTTCTCAAGCAGTTTCTGAGATGCTTGAAAATTATTTAGAAGAAAATCCTAATGATGCGAAAACCATTGTTCAAAAAGTTATTCTGGCAGCACAGGCTCGTCACGCTGCACGTAAAGCGCGTGAAATGGTTCAGCGAAAAACTGTAATGAGTGGAGGAGGTTTACCCGGAAAACTTTCGGATTGTTCCGAACAAGATCCTGCCCAATGTGAGGTGTTTTTAGTGGAGGGAGATTCTGCTGGGGGTACAGCCAAACAAGGACGTGACCGGAATTTTCAAGCTATTTTACCTCTGCGCGGTAAAATTCTCAATGTAGAAAAAGCCATGCAACACAAGGTGTTCGAAAACGAGGAAATTAGAAATATTTACACTGCCCTCGGGGTCACTATTGGAACCGAAGAGGATAGCAAAGCCTTAAATCTTGAAAAATTGAGGTACCACAAAATTGTGATCATGTGTGATGCAGATGTAGATGGAAGTCATATCTCCACTTTAATCCTTACGTTTTTCTTCCGCTATATGAAAGAACTTATTGAAGCAGGGTATATCTATATTGCGACACCTCCACTTTATTTAGTAAAAAAAGGACAGAAAAAAAATTACGCTTGGAATGACGACCAACGGGATCGTTTGATGCAAGAATACGGTGCGGGATCTTCCGTTCAGCGTTATAAAGGTTTGGGTGAGATGAATGCAGAGCAGCTTTGGGATACGACCATGAACCCAGAAGAACGAACTTTGCGAAGAGTAACCATTGACAATGGAGGAGAGGCAGATCGTGTTTTTTCAATGTTAATGGGAGATGAAGTACCCCCTAGAAGAGAATTTATTGAAAAAAATGCAATCTATGCAAATATTGATGCATAATTGCTCCTTTGAAGCTGTTAGTCCAAAAGAAATTTCTTTGTATTTTCGCTAGGAATTTGACTTGAATGAATCGATCATAATTAACAAAAATGAAAGTAACCATAGTAGGGGCTGGAAATGTTGGAGCCTCATGTGCCGAATACATTGCCCAAAAAAGAATTGCTAGTAAAGTTGTCTTACTGGATATTAAAGAAGGCTTTGCAGAGGGTAAAGCTTTGGATTTGTTCCAAACAGCAACCACTTTAGGATTTAACACCTCAATCCAAGGTGTTACTAACGACTATACTGCCACTGCAGGTAGCGATGTGGTTGTAATAACCTCAGGAATTCCACGAAAACCTGGAATGACACGGGAAGAATTGATTGGGATTAATGCAGGGATTGTTCAAAGTGTATCAGAGAATATTTTAGCCCATTCACCCGAAGCGATTATCGTAGTAGTTTCAAATCCTATGGATACGATGACTTATTTAGCATTGAAGTCAACCGGCTTGGCTAAGAATAGAATTATTGGGATGGGAGGTGCACTTGACAGCTCTCGATTTAAAACTTATCTCTCGATTGCACTTGATAAACCAGCAAACGATATTCAAGGTATGGTTATAGGTGGACATGGAGATACAACCATGATTCCTTTGACGCGTATTGCGAGTTACAATGGAGCTCCTGTATCTCAATATCTTGATGCTCAGACCTTAGAAAAAGTGGCTGCTGAGACCATGGTTGGAGGTGCTACTTTAACAAAATTATTGGGGACTTCTGCATGGTATGCTCCTGGAGCTTCTGTCGCCTATTTGGTTGACAGCATATTAAACGATCAAAAAAGAATGATTCCCTGCTCCGTTTATTTGGAAGGAGAATACGGCTTAGATGATATTTGTATTGGTGTTCCCTGCATCATTGGAGCTAAGGGTGTTGAATCCATAGTAGATGTCCACTTAAACTCAGAGGAACAAAATAAACTTAATGAGAGTGCCGAAAAAGTTCAAGCGATGAATGCGGCTTTGAACGACATTCTATAAGTCCAAGATTAATCCCACATAGAGTTGCCATTTCATTGGTTTAATCCTATATTTGCTCGCCATTATTGAGCATAAATTTTATTATAATGCAAAACAATTCTTTAGTCAGAGTTTTTGGTGTTTTATTCGCACTGGTAAGTATATACCAACTCTCATTTACGTTCATCGCAAATAGCGTAGAACAAAAAGCGGAAGATTTCGCAATCCAATCTGTTTCAGATGATGTACCCAACTATTTAGAGGTTCGTGATCAAAAGGTAAATAACTATCTTGATTCTATTGGCAACAACAGTATATTTAGTTTTACAACATACAATGATGCCAAAGAAAAGGAGTTAAACAAAGGACTTGATTTAAAAGGGGGGATCAACGTTATTCTCCAAATATCAATTAGAGACATTTTAATAGGTCTTTCTGAGAATTCTAAGAATCCAATTTTTAACAATGCGTTGGATGAGGCAGATCTCTTTCAAAAATCAACCGATGAGCCTTATGTTGAATCTTTTTTCAAGGCATTCCAAACGATTAAAAGTGGCGAAAAATTAGCTTCGCCTGATATCTTTGCGAATCGTACTTTGAGTGATGAGATTAATTTTGAAATGACAGATGCTGAAACGCAAGTGGTCATTCGACGGAAAATTGACGAGTCCATTGTCTCAGCTTTTGAAGTTTTAAGAAAACGAATTGATAAATTTGGAGTGACTCAGCCCAATATTCAACGTTTAGGAACCTCAGGGAGAATCCTTGTTGAACTTCCAGGAGCCAAAGACGTTGATCGTGTGCAGAACCTCCTTCAAAGCACAGCCCAACTCGAATTTTGGGAAACATTTAAAAATGATCAACTAATTAACTTTTTGATCGAAGCTAACACGGTCGTTAAGTCACAATTAGAAACGACTCAAGTAGCTAATGAGGAAGAGGTCGATAAGGACGCTGAATCAGAGATTGAAGATTTATTGGCAGATGTTACTGCTCAAGATTCGCTTCCCAGTTCAACGATCAATCCAATTTTGAATCGGATTGTAGGCCAAGGCTTTCAGGGAGGTCCTGTATTGGCTCAGTTTGCAGAGAGAGATATAGATCTTATTTTGGATTATCTAGACCTACCAGAAGTACGGAAACTATTACCCACTGAGTATAGGTATGTTCGCTTTGCTGCAGGAAAACCCGCTCCCAACAGCGATGTAGTTGAACTGTATGCATTAAAATCAAATCGAGACAACCAAGCTCCTTTAAGTGGAGGTGTTGTGGTTGATGCTTTACAAACCTATGATCAGGGAGGAAATCCAGCGGTTTCTATGCAAATGGATTCGAGAGGTGCCCGTATTTGGGAAAACATGACCGGTAAGGCCTACCAACAAGCTAGTAATATCGCCATCGTTCTTGATAATATTGTGTATTCAGCACCTGGAGTTT
>JAYNHN010000129.1:0-6752 GCA_038108035.1 Flavobacteriaceae bacterium | reverse complement strand
CTCGTGGAGAACTATTTCAACCAACCGACTACAATACCCAGACCGTTTTAAAAGCCAAAATCACACCCAGAACAACATTAACTTTCTACACTCGCTTCGGAGATTTAATTGCTCGATGGGCAGCGTTAATTTGCGGATTGTATTTTTTGATTGCAATTAGCGGAAGGCTCAAACCAAAAGATGCGGGGTAAAACTTTTATTTTTAATGGGTTACCAATCCAATATTATTAATAACTTTGTCTTTAAAAATATCACTAACCTAACTAGTGATTTGTTGCGTGAATATGGAGAAGAGAAAAGTATACACCAAAACCGGTGATAGTGGTATTACCAGTTTGATATCCGGTAAAAGAGTTCCCAAACACGACACGCGAATTAAAGCGTATGGATCCGTCGATGAACTCATCTCATGGTTGGGATTAATTCGGGATACCACCCAAACCAACTACATTCAGACCACTTTATTAGAAATCCAGAAACAATTGATGACGGTAGCTGCGGAGCTTGCTGTGGAAACAGAAAAAGATTTTCCTAAAAATCTAAATTCTATTCAGCCCGAAGCCGTAGATTTTATCGAAGAAGAAATCGACAGTCTTACTGATAAACTTCCTCCTCTGCGCAATTTTGTAATCCCAGGAGGTCATGTGTTGATTTCTTACTCCCACCTAGCCCGATGTGTATGTAGGAGAGCAGAGCGCTTTGTAACCGAACTGGATCACCAGTCGCCTATTTCTACTACGCTGATCGCATACATGAATCGGCTTTCTGATTATTTATTTACCCTTTCTAGAACTTTTGCCATGGATTTAGAAATCGAAGAAATTAAATGGAGTGGAAACTAATTCCTTAAAAAAGTTGCACAGCACTAATAAAAAATTATTTTTGCAAAAAATATAATATTATGTACTGGACATTAGAACTTGCATCTTATTTAAGTGACGCCCCATGGCCCGCTACCAAAGATGAATTAATTGACTTCTCAATACGAACAGGGGCACCCCTAGAGGTGGTCGAAAACCTTCAATCCATGGAAGATGAAGAAGATGTTTATGAATCCATTGAAGAAATCTGGCCTGACTTCCCCACCGAAGAAGATTATCTTTGGAACGAAGATGAATATTAGTGATTTCACAAACGAATTTAAAAAGTCTCTTTTCGAGGCTTTTTTTTTAGTTACTTTTGAATAGAATTAAAGAAGATAGCCACTAAGTAATATGAGCATATTAAACAGCATACTAAAAACCTTTGTCGGAGATAAAACCAAAAAAGACCTCAGTAAAATTCATCCGTTGGTCAAAGAGATTCACTCCTACGAAAAAGAATTCGAAACGCTTTCTCTCGATGATCTTAGACAGAAAACGTCTGAATTTAAAAAACAATTAGAATTAGGTCAAAAAAGTTTCAACCAACAAATTGAGACCCTTCAAGATGAAGTGAAAGCAACAACGGACATAGATGCTAAAGAAAGTCTTTATCAGCAAATTGATCAACTCAAGGAAGATGCGCTGCAGGCAGCCGAAGACATCCTTAATTCTATTCTCCCCGAAGCTTTTGCAGTAGTCAAAGAAACCGCCAAACGTTTTAATGACAATAAAGAGTTGGAAGTGAGAGCAACTCCCTTTGATCGAGAATTATCTGAGGATAAAAATTACGTACAGCTCAAAGGAGACCATGCAATCTGGAAAAATGAATGGGATGCAGCAGGCAAGCCCATAACTTGGGACATGGTTCATTACGATGTCCAATTGATTGGAGGTATTGTACTGCATCAAGGAAAAATTGCCGAAATGCAAACGGGAGAAGGAAAAACACTGGTGGCAACATTACCCGTCTATCTCAATGCATTGACCGGTAAAGGTGTTCATCTTGTTACAGTAAACGATTACTTGGCCAAACGAGACAGTGCATGGATGGCACCACTGTTCGAATTTCACGGTCTGAGCGTGGATTGTATCGATTATCACAAACCCAACAGTGCCGAAAGAAGAAAAGCGTATCAAGCCGATATTACCTATGGAACTAACAATGAGTTTGGTTTTGATTATTTGAGGGATAACATGGCGCATACAGCTGAGGATCTGGTTCAACGCAAACACAATTATGCGATTGTGGATGAAGTGGATTCCGTATTGGTTGATGATGCTCGTACCCCATTAATTATATCGGGACCCACCCCTGAAGGAGACCGCCACGAATTCGATGTTTTAAAATCAAAAGTAGGAAGTCTGGTTACCAAACAAAGGAGTTTACTAACCAAAGTATTGGCAGAAGCCAAATCCAAAATTAAAGAAGGAAATACGGATGAAGGGGGATTGCTCCTTTTACGAGTTTATAGGGGTCTGCCCAAAAATAAAGCTTTAATCAAGTTTTTGAGTGAAGAGGGAGTCAAACAGCTGTTGCAAAAAACAGAAAACCACTATATGCAGGACAACAATCGTGAAATGCATAAAGTAGATGAAGCCCTCTTTTTTGTAATTGATGAAAAAAACAATCAAATAGATCTGACCGAAAAAGGAATCGAAGATCTTTCCCGAGATAACGATGACAAAAATTTCTTTGTACTTCCAGATATAGGAGGTGAAATTGCTAAAATTGAAGTACAAGAGCTCGATCCTAAAAAAGAAGCCGCTCAAAAGGAAATTCTATTTAAGGATTTTGATGTTAAGAGCGAACGTATTCACAGTATGAACCAGTTGCTGAAGGCCTATACCCTATTTGAAAAGGATGTAGAATATGTGGTCATGGAAAATAAAGTCAAAATCGTAGATGAGCAAACAGGACGAATCATGGAAGGTCGTCGTTATTCTGACGGATTACACCAGGCGATCGAAGCTAAGGAAAATGTTAAAATTGAAGCTGCAACACAAACCTATGCAACTGTAACCTTACAAAACTACTTCCGGATGTATCACAAGCTTTCGGGAATGACCGGGACTGCAATTACTGAAGCAGGTGAATTTTGGGAAATCTACAAACTAGATGTCATTGAAATTCCAACCAATCGACCCATCGCACGAAAAGATGAGGAAGATTTGATCTACAAAACCAAACGAGAGAAGTACAATGCTGTTATCGAAAAAGTAACGGAACTCTCACAAGCAGGAAGACCGGTATTAATCGGTACTACTTCGGTTGAAATATCGGAACTTTTAAGTAAAATGCTTCGCATTCGAAAAGTAAACCACAATGTTCTCAACGCGAAAATGCATAAAAAAGAGGCCGATATCGTAGCCGAAGCCGGAAATCCGGGAGTGGTTACCATCGCAACCAATATGGCCGGTAGAGGAACGGACATCAAACTCTCACAGACCGTAAAAGATGCGGGAGGTTTGGCAATTATTGGAACCGAACGACACGATTCCAGACGCGTAGATCGACAATTAAGAGGACGTTCAGGAAGACAAGGAGATACTGGAAGTTCTCAATTTTACGTATCCCTTGAAGACAATTTGATGCGACTGTTTGGTTCCGATCGAGTGGCTAAAGTAATGGATCGAATGGGGCTCGAAGAAGGAGAGGTAATTCAACATTCTATGATGACCAAATCTATCGAGCGGGCACAAAAGAAAGTAGAAGAAAATAACTTTGGTATTCGTAAACGCCTTTTGGAATATGACGATGTAATGAGTGCGCAAAGAGAGGTAATCTACAAAAGAAGAAAGCACGCCCTGGAAGGGTCGAGACTGAAATTGGATGTACTCAATATGCTTTACGATACCTGTGAGGAAATCGTATTAAATAATAAGGGTGCCAATGATTTCAAAAACTTTGAGTTCGAAATTATTAGTAATTTTTCCATGACGTCACCCATTAGTGAAGAAGCGTTTGGAGAGGAAGGAGAGGATCAATTAATCCACCAACTCTACGATGCGCTTTTAAGCCATTATCAGGAGAAAACAGAGAGCAACGCTCAATTGGCTTTTCCTGTTATCAAAGAAGTGTACGAACGACCTGGAAACCAATTTGAACGGATTGTTGTTCCTTTTACAGACGGTGTCAAATCACTCAACGTAGTGACCAATCTCAAAGAGGCTTACGAATCTCAAGGAAAACTTCTAATTGAAGATTTTGAGCGCAATATTACATTGGCTCTAATAGACAATGCATGGAAAGTTCATCTGAGAAAAATGGATGAGCTGAAGCAATCGGTTCAACTTGCTGTTCACGAACAAAAGGATCCTCTATTAATCTATAAATTTGAGGCTTTTGAATTGTTTAAATCCATGCTTTTGGAATTAAATAAAGAGGTTTTATCCTTTTTGATCAAAGGAAGCTTGCCCAGTCAAAACCCAGCAAGTATTCAAGAAGCCAAGCGTGCTCGTGCAAGACAAAGTTTTAATACTTCTAAAGATGAGGTACTCAATACAGAAGAGCTTGCCCAACGTAATCGAGCAGTTGGTGCTGGTGCGAGTCAATCTCAACAGAGAACCATTGAGACCATAGTTCGAGAACAACCCAAAATTGGCCGAAATGAAAGGGTAACCATTAAGAATACCCAAAGTGGAGAAACCAAAACTTTAAAATACAAGCAAGCCGAAATCCTCATCAAAAAAGGAAGTTGGGTGATCAGTTCATAATTTCTTACTTTTATTGAAAACTATGAAGTATGGATACGTATGCAGCAATTTTGTTATGGGCAATCCCCGGTTTTTTTATTTTGGTTGTTCTGGAGATTTTATATGGTCATTTTAAAGGAAAGCAAACCTATACTTTTATGGATACCTTGGCGAGTCTCAGCTCGGGGATGACCAATGTAATTAAAGACTCTCTGGGATTGGCGGTTATTTTGATCTCCTACCCCTCTATTTTAAAACATATTGCTCTATTTGAAATGCAAGAATCGGCAGGTCTTTATCTGATCGCTTTTATTTGCATTGACTTTGCTTCCTATTGGGTTCATCGACTCAATCACAAGGTAAACGTTTTCTGGAATCAACACCTTATTCATCATAGCAGTGAAGAATTCAATTTGGCTTGTGCCCTTCGGCAAAGCATCTCCAACTTAATCGGTTTTGGAGCTTTATTTTTAATCCCCGCTGCTCTGTTGGGTGTACCTGCTAAAATCATTTCGGTTCTTGCTCCACTTCATCTGTTTGCACAATTTTGGTACCATACGCGCCATATTGGAAAATTAGGTTTTTTAGAATACATTTTAGTAACCCCTTCCCAACATCGAGTTCATCATGCGATCAATCCCATCTATATCGATAAAAACTTAGCTGCCATTTTTTGTATTTGGGATCGTCTTTTCGGTACTTTTCAAGAAGAATTGGACGAAGAACCCCCAATTTATGGTACCATCAAGCCATCTCTTAGTTGGAATCCGGTTTGGATCAACTTTCAACATCTTTGGATGCTTATCCGAGATGCGTGGCATACTCAAAAAAGTATCGATAAAATTAAAATTTGGTTTATGCCCACAGGGTGGAGACCTGAAGATGTCAAATTACGCTTTCCGTTGGCTACTAGAGAACTCAAGCCCGATCAAAAATACACACTCCATTATTCGAATAAATGGAAAGGAATCGCCTCCTTTCATTTTGCTTCTCAGGTCTTTATGTTATTGTTTTTATTGGCCAACTTTAGCGATTTACAGACATCGTTCCAAATAAGTTTTGGAATGTTGTTACTCCTATCTGTTTTCGGTTATACGGCTCTTATGGACTTTCACAAATGGGCCTCTATTTTTGAGATTTTTAGAGGATCATTGGGTATTCTATTTTTTATCCTTCCTCAAAATGTGTTTATACAAAATAGCTATACCAATTCATTTAACTTTTTCCTAATTTACTTTGTAATGACCTTAGGAATTGGAATCTGGTCATTATCCAACGTACCCAACCGAAAATTTGCGCTCAGCTGATGGCAAATAGAGATTTGGATTATATCCTAATAGGTCCCGCATATCCTTACCGTGGAGGAATTTCAGATACTCAACATCAACTCGCTATATCCCTTCAAAAACAAGGAAAAAAAATTCAGTTGATCACTTTTAGAAAGTTGTATCCCAAACTACTCTTCCCCGGAAAAAGTCAATTTACTTCAGAAAGTGCACCCGAAAATATTGCCATCGAACCAAAAATTCATGCTTTCAATCCACTCCGATGGAAGCGTATTGCCAAACAAATAAACCAACAGAAACCGAAACAAGTTGTTTTTCGGTATTATACTCCATTTCTAGCTATGGCTTATGGAAGAATTGCCAAGTCTCTCCATCCGACCATCAAAAAAATTGCCTTGGTTGACAATTGGTCTCCCCATGAATCCACTTTATGGGACGGGGTATTCAATCGTTATTTTGGCAAACAAATGGATGGTTTTACCACCTTGTCTAAAAATGTAGCGCATCAACTCCAAGATCAATTTACAAAACCTGTATGGGATGGCTTTCACCCGATTGCTGAGGACTTACCCCCTCCACTTGACAAAAAGGGAGCTCGAAAAAAACTGAAGTGGTCTCTCCAAAAAAAAGTAGTTTTATTTTATGGTCTCATCCGAAAATACAAGGGGCTGGATTTATTGATTTCTGCTTTTGCAGAAAAGGAGTTATCAGATCAAAACATCATTCTTTACGTGGCTGGTGAATGCTACGAAGATCCCAAGAAATACACTGACCTAGTTAAACAACTTCAATTAGAGGATCGAGTCTTTTTTGACTTTCACTTTCAATCGCCCACCGAAACTCAACAGTTATTTTCGGCAACTGATATCGTAGCACAAACTTATCACTCCGCAACACAAAGTGGAGTGAC
>JAYNHN010000128.1:0-6764 GCA_038108035.1 Flavobacteriaceae bacterium | reverse complement strand
ATAAAAGGTAGCAAAGGCAAAAAACTTTTTTTGATCGGTCATTTGGATACCGTTTTCGAATAAAAAAGCCCTTTTAAAAAATTTGAAATACAAAACGACAGTATTGCTTTGGGTCCCGGAACTAATGATATGAAGGGTGGCGATGTAGTCGTTTTATACGCCTTAAAAGCTTTATCAGATTTGGACTTACTTGATGATGCATTCATAACAGTGGCCTTTACCGGCGATGAAGAAAGTACGGGAAAACCCCTTTCAATCTCTAGAAAACATTTGATCGATGCGGCTAAAGAGTCCGATATTGCTTTGGGATTTGAAAACGCAACCGGTTTTAACTACGCTACGATTGCCCGAAGAGGCGCTTCCGGTTGGAAAGTAGAAACAGAGGGAAAGCGTGCTCATTCCTCAGGAATTTTTAGAGAAGAAATTGGAGCAGGTGCTATTTTTGAATTGAGTCGAATCCTCAATGCCTTTTACGAAGAGGTCCGAGGGGAAGAATATCTTACTTTTAATCCCGGAACCCTTTTAGGAGGAACTTTTGTGGATTATGACAAGCAATCCAGCAGTGGAACCGTTTTTGGTAAATCCAATGTGGTGGCCCAAAAAGCTGTGGTTCAAGGAGGCTTGCGTTTTATCTCTGAGGAACAAAAAGAAAATGCCCGTGCTAAAATGCGAGAAATTGTCTCTCAAAATCTCCCCCAAACCACTGCGCGTATTGAATTTACAGATAGTTATCCCGCCATGGGCCCCTCTCAAGGAAATCAAAATGTACTTTCTATTTTAAATGAAGTGAGTCTTTCTTTAGGTCAAGGTGAAGTTCGGGCTTACGATCCCGGTAAAAGAGGAGCAGCAGACATTTCGTTTCTTGCAGATTATGTGGATGGTCTTGACGGATTGGGTACTATGGGTACCGATGCGCATACTCTCCGTGAATCTGTTAATTTAAAATCTTTAAACGAACTAATCAAGAGGACTGCTGTTTTTATCTACCGCTTAAGTCGTTAAAATTTCCAACCCTTTTTAATATAAAAGTTCTCCTTTTTAGATTTTACCCATACGACGTTACAAAAAACCTGAGCTTTCCTCCCCTTTTTATCTTTATTAATTATAAAACTGGAAATTTATCTCTTTTAATGATTTTTAATAAACTTTAAAATCTGTTGTTCGGACCAATAATAGAGTTGTTTATAAGAAACAAATCCAACATGTCCTCCATAGCGTGGAGTCATCAATTCAAAATAGGGATTGTTTTTAGCCTCCATATAGGGATAGCAAGAATCTGATAAAAAGGGATCGTCCATAGCATTGATCAACAGTGTGGGCTTTGAAATAGAAGGCAGAAACTGCTTACTGTTTGCCTGAGAATAGTAATCACGAGCATCCTTAAATCCATTAAGGGTGCTGGTGAAAAATTCATCGAAATCGATGAGTTTTTTTACCCTTTTGAGTTGCTTTATATCTACTTGATCGGGATATTGCTGGTGCTTTAAATGGACTTTTTTCGATAAGGTTCTTAAAAATCGCCAAGTATATAACTGGTTATGGGGTCGTTGCAATTCAATAGCCGATCCATACAAGTCAATAGGAACCGAAACCGCAACAGTCGCTTTAATTTTTGGGTGTAAGGGAAAAATACCATCTCCGTTGTACTTTAACACAAGATTTCCACCCAGGCTAAAACCGACCAAATAAACCGATGTATAATCTGGTAATACCCTGTTAATTACAGTGTGGAGATCCTCAGTTCTCCCACTGTGATATGTAATTAGTTGCCGATTGATCTCGCCACTACAAAATCGGTAATTCATTGCGGCAATGGCATAGCCGTGGGCAGACAATAAAGAGGCAGTAGCCTGTACGTATTTTGAAGCACTACTCCCCTCTAATCCATGGCAAAGAACTACTATTTTTTTGCTTTCATTTTCAAGAAAGTCAATATCCAAAAAATCATTGTCGGGCGTTTCAATTCTTTCTCGTTGAAAGGAAAGTGGTTTGATCTTTCTAAACTGAGAACTGTAGATGGTATTTAGATGTGCATTTCGAAAAGGGAATTTTGGTTGGTAGTCTGTTGCTCTAATAGGCATCGGTTTTTAAAACTTATTTAAATCATCAAAGGAATTTCTTTCTTAGCAGACAAATCAATGAATACTTGTCAAATATAAACGGTTTATCGAAAAATAACCAAACACTCCCAGACGATTCTTTTTGTTGAATCATTAAATTAAAAAATAATTTGCTCTCAATACAAAAATACGATGTGCTCTTATCAATTGTAGTGGTTGGGATTTAAAGAATATGCCAAATATACAGAACCTATTATAAATGGGCTTGTTGCATAATGGAGATTTTGGAGGATTAACAAGTGGAAGGCTTGAAAACAGAAGTATTGAGTTTTTCTGCCTATACTTTATACCTGAAGATCCTCAAAATTTAGACACTCGTTTTTATCAAAAAGAAGCTCAGTTAAATGAAAAAAGCAACGAGTTAACTTATGGTGCGTTTATAATCGGATTATATTTGTTATAGGAACAAAGAGCTAAAAAGCCTCTATTTCTTTCTCAAAGAATACATAAAAGTCAAAAAAAAATGAAGGAGATTTAAACAGGAGCTTACCTGATTAAACTTTTGACCTATCTACGTTTCCATACCTAGGAAAATTGAATAGATACAGGAATGAAAAAAAGCAACTATTAACACAGCATAAATTGCATTAAAACGAAAATTAATTCTGATCGTTCCCAAAAAGCTAAGCGTATTTTTCGCCTATTTCTTTTTGTCGTTGAATGGCTTGTAAAAACTCCTCTTTTAACTTTTCAATCAAGGCTGCAACGGGTTGAATATCTTTAATGGAGGTAACTCCTTGCCCAGCAGACCAAATGGTTTTCCAAGCTTTGGCTTCCGCTGTAGCAGCATCCAATTCAGTACCAAAATCAATTTTTTTAGTTTGGTTCCACATTTCTTCGGTAATACCCATCGCCTCTAAACTGGGACGTAAAAAATTGGCATTGACTCCCGAAACAGCTGCAGTGTAAACTATATCCTCTGCTTTGCTATTGATAATCATTTGTTGGTATTCCTCATCGGCCAAACTTTCTTCTACGTTGATAAAACGAGTACCCATGTAGGCCAAATCGGCACCCATCTGGAGTGCAGTTGCAACATCCGTACCCGTACTGATACACCCAGACAATAAGATCGTTTTATGAAAAAACTGTTTTATTTCATACACCAATGACATGGGATTCAGGTTTCCTGCGTGACCCCCTGCTCCTGCTGATACGAGGATCAAACCGTCCACACCGGCTTCGGCAGCTTTTTCGGCATGGCGTTTTTTGATAATATCATGAAAGACCAGACCTCCGTAGCTATGAACAGCATCCACCAAATCGGATACAGCACCCAGAGAGGTAATAATCAAAGGGACTTTGTGTTTCATACAAATTTCCAGATCGGGTTGTACTCGCGGATTGGTAGGGTGAACAATTAGATTAACACCAAAAGGCGCCGCTTTTTTACCCGTTTCCTTTTCGAAAGCCGCTAAAGCTTCTTTAATTTCAATTACCCACTCCTCAAAACCTTCTGTAGATCGTTGGTTGAGTGCTGGAAAAGTACCAACGATTCCGTTTTTACAACATTCAATCACTAATTGAGGTCCCGATATAAGAAACATTGGTGCAGCCACTACGGGCAAATTTAGGGTGTCAATAAATTGAGGTTTCATATGCTTATTTTTTAAGTAATAATGTCCATTCAAATTCAAAAGTAGAAACCACATCCTGCTGTTCATCCACCCCTTGAGATTTTAAAATCAAAGTTTGTGGTTCTTGTGAAGAAATCAGGATCTGAATCGTTTTTTTAATTGAGTCATTGGGTGAACAAGAAAAGGTAATTCTACCTACTGCTTTTTTTGAAAAATTAGCTTTGTTGTTCAACACTAACATGGATACCCTTTGATTTGATTGTTGAATTTCGTTCATCAAAAGTACGCCCGTAGTCAGTTCCGCAGCCATGCCTTGTACCGCCCAAAAAAGGGATCGAAACGGATTTTGATTGATCCAACGATGTTTTACCTTCGCTTCACAGAAGTCAGACTCAAAACGGGTTACTCGAATGCCACACCACCAAACGGAAGGCAACTGCCAAAAGGTAAATAAATTGAGTTTAGAGGGTGTGAATTTCACTTTAATTTAGATACATTGAAGGTTCAATATACTCTAAATTAAAGGCCTTTGCAACTTCTTTGTACACAACCTTGCCATTAATAATATTTAACCCCTTGGATAAAGCACGATTTTCTTTACAAGCTTGTTTCCAACCTTTGTTGGCAAGCTGCAAAGCGTAGCTCAGTGTAGCGTTGGTCAGAGCGGTCGTAGATGTATTGGGTACCGCACCGGGCATATTGGTCACCGCGTAGTGGATAATTCCTTCTTTATTGACAACGGGTTGGTCATGTGTAGTGGGCTGACTGGTTTCAAAGCAGCCCCCTTGGTCAATGGCTACGTCCACCAAAACAGTACCGGGTATCATTTTGGACAACATCTCTTTACGAACTAACTTGGGTGCTTTGGATCCGGGTATCAAAACCGTTCCAATAATAAGATGTGATTTTTTGATTTCCTCTTCAATAGTAAAGGAATTTGAATATATGGAAGTTACGTTAGCAGGCATGATATCTTGTAATTCACGTAGCCGTTCCATATTGGTGTCTAAAATCGTAACGTTGGCACCCATTCCGGCAGCCATACGAGCCGCTTCCGTACCGGCTACTCCTCCACCGATCACCATCACATTGGCGGGTTTTACACCGCTCACTCCCCCCAAAAGAATTCCAAATCCTCCCTGTGGTTTTTCAAGATATTTAGCTCCCTCTTGGGTAGCCATTCTACCCGCTACTTCGGACATGGGTACAAGGAGTGGTAATTTTCGATTATCTTCCACTGTTTCATAGGCCAGACAGACCGCATTGCTCTTCAGCATGGCTTGAGTCAATTTTTCACTAGAAGCAAAGTGAAAATAAGTGAAAAGTAATTGATCGGATTGAATCAGCTCATACTCCTCTTCAATGGGCTCCTTAACTTTAATGATCATTTCGGCGTTTTTATATACATCTTCAATGGTTTCAGAAAGCGTACATCCTACTTCAGCAAATGCCCAATCTTCAAAACCACTTAACAATCCGGCTCCTTTTTGAATTTCAACTTGATGCCCTGCATTAACCAAAGCCATTGCTCCAGCAGGGGTCAGCCCAACTCTTGCCTCTTGAGGCTTAATTTCCTTAGGTACTCCTATTTTCATAACTCTTAGTTTCGATTTTTAGCAAAATTTTATCTAATATATAGATTTTTAAAAAGTTTTATAAAAAAAGAGAATAAAATCTAAAAACGATTTACTAAATTAGAAAAACCAAATACCTTGATATGAAATACTTTAACAAAACACGAACCATTGAACAAAAAGTAACCGACCGAGAAATGCTTCATTTACTTGAAAAACAAAGTAAACTTTTGGAAGCCATATTGGAGGAACTTAAAAAAAGAAAATAAACTAAACCCTTTAATTTAATAACCCTCCTTTATGGAGGGTTTTGCTTTTAGCATTTTTGTGAGAAGTGAACGCGATAGGATTCGAACCTATGACCGTCTGCTTAGAAGGCAGATGCTCTATCCAGCTGAGCTACGCGTCCATTTTGTTTATTTATAATTCTGAACAGAGATTTTTAGATACATTTTTTGTTAAATTGTTGTTAGTTTACATGTTCATGTAATTGGAAAACTAAATCCAATCAACCCTAACTAAGAATTGTACAAAAATATAAAATTTACGGGAATCTGTATCACGTTCACAAATCATTAATTGATATTTTTCCAAAATTGTCCTCCAACTTTTCCTCATCAGAGATTCCTTTCTGTCACATAAAAAATTATCTACAATAAATAACTACTGATCATCATGTTGTTCATTTATGAGAGTTCCCTATAATCTAGGTAAGTTATATTGAAAAACGATCTGTCAAAAAACAATGTAAAATGAATAATACTTCAGAAAAGGTATTGGGATTCAAAAAATCAAAGGTTTTGACTTATCACAGATTTATTTTATTTTAATGAAATTAAAAATACACGAAATGCTCTAACTATCATTTAAGAGATTATGGGTTCGAGTCCCATTTTCTCCTAACTCTAAACTTAAAACTCGTATAATAAATGAGGGAGTTTGTTATTTTAAAGTAAACCATTTGATTCATAGTATTACATATTTTAATTTATTATACATCCCACAGCTAAATTCTTGATTAATTTGATACTCTAGATCTAATCATAAGTCTAAAACTACCAAATTTATTGGCCTTAACACTTTTTTAGTATTTCATTAATGTATAGACGCATAAAGTTCGTTGAAATAGGATTAGTTGGATTCTAACCTCTAAACTTTAGTCATAAACCTATGTCTTTTGGAACAAGTAAGATTTTTTATAAAGTTAATTTTCTAGGGGGATTTTTCTTTCTTTTCTTAAATCTGTTCGAACAGAGTACGGAGGACAGAATCAGAAATAAGTGTGTGAATTATGATAGTAAGCGAAGGTCCTAAAGACCCCTAGCTAGCTATAACAAAAAAGTTAAATAATATAATGACGACCTTCACAGAACAAATGTTTATAAAGCTAGAGAAAGGCCTGAATGAATTTATAAAAAGGAATGTAGATAAGCTTAGTTTAACTGTATCTTCATCGATTAGGTAAAAGTTATTTAATAGTTACATAATTGATT
>JAYNHN010000127.1:0-6792 GCA_038108035.1 Flavobacteriaceae bacterium | reverse complement strand
TCCCCATCTTCATCTACAATTTTGGGGAGGGTTACTTTTTTGCGCTTTAGGACTTTAAAGTCTTTATCGAATAGAAAATATTTTTGATTGGTCTTGCCTATGTCAAAAACTAAACAACACTTCGTTTTCATTACAGACCAGTTGATTTAGAATCGACCCCTCGGGAGGCTATGAGTTGATTGCGGATATCAAAAGTACGATAAGCATCAAGTACATCCAATACACCTCCCTTCCGATACATTGCTTCTTTGACTAGAGGTCTCACGTCTGTCCTGAAAGCTTCTTGAAGAAGAGACTGACAAGTAGTAACATCATTTTGCTTTTGTGCTTCTTTTAATGAATTATAATCTACCAACAAAGCCCTTGAATAGGCAATTTTGATACTCTCTACTGATTGAAGTAAATCTTCCATAGGATCTTTAAGGTTGTGACTGGCATCGATCATCCAAGAGAGTTCGGGATTGGTAGTTTCGCGAATTCCCTGAACCAGTTCACAGAATATTAGAAACAATTGATAAGGTTTATTTCCACCTACGGTGAGGTCATCATCTCCATATTTACTATCATTGAAATGAAATCCTCCTAGTTTGTTGATGTGCATAAGGAGGGCTACAATCTGCTCTATATTGGTATTGGGCAAGTGATGTCCTAAGTCAACTAGGGTAGTTGCCCGATCACCTAATTTTGATGCCAAAAGGTGGGAAGTGCCCCAGTCAGGAATGACCATAGAATAAAAATTGGGTTCATAAGGCTTGTATTCTATCAGCAGTTTCCAATCCATAGGCAAATGGTCATAAATCTCCTCTAAAGACCTTAAAGTCCGTTGAAAAGCCCCTCTGAAACTGTGCTGTCCAGCAAATGAGGATCCATCTGCCAACCAAACGGTCAAGGCTTTGGAACCCAGTTGAACTCCATGGTCAATGACTTCTTTGTTGTGTTGAATGGCTTCTCTTCTTACCCCTTGATCTATATGACAAAGGGAACCAAATTTATATGAATGTACACTATTGGGTTGATCTTGAAAAGTATTGGAATTGACTGCATCAAATTTGATGTCCAACCCCTTAGCCAATGTCTTGATGGCGTTGTAATCCTCAGGGATATCCCATGGAATGTGAAGACTGATGGCTCCACTGGACTTGTTAAGGGTGTGAAGGATGCCAACATCCATAATTTTTTCCTCTAAATTCGAGGGTTCACCTCCCTGAGGAAACCTCCCAAAACGAGTGCCTCCTGTACCAAGGGCCCAACTGGGAATGGCAATCTGAAAATCACCAATTTCTTGTAAAAGCCTGTTCACATCAATTCCTTTTTTAATCAATGTATCCGCTAAAAAATTCCAATTTCTTTTGTGTTGGGGTAATCGTTCTTCGTTAAAGGCATTTAATCTATTTGAGTCAATCATGATTCTAATTTTTTATCTAACAAAAGCATTTGCAACGCCACCGTCCACATTAATGATATTACCCGTACTCTTGTCTAATAGGGTCAAGAAGGCAAATACACCATTGGCAATATCATCGGGTCGAATGATTTGATTCAAAAGATTTCTTTTAGCATAAAAAGCAGGTAATTCCTCTACAGTAATATTGTAAGCTTTTGCACGACCTTCTGCCCAATCACCCTGCCAGATTTTGCTATCTACAATCACCCCATCGGGATTGACGGTATTCACACGGATCTGCTCTGAGGCTAATTCTGAGGCCAGCAGTCTTGACATATGCATTTGCGCTGCTTTGGCGGTGCCGTATCCCACGTTATTGGGTCCAGAAACCAGTCCATTTTTGCTTACTATACTGACAATATCTCCTCCTCTATTTTGTTTTTTCATAATATTGGCGGCTAATTTGGACAACATAAATTGTCCTTTAACCATAACCTCTTGAAGTAAATCCCAATCGGCCTCGGTAGTGTCGGCCAAAGATTTGGAAATGGCCAGACCCGCACTGTGTACTACAATGTCCAACCCCCCATATTGTAAGCATGTTTTCCTTACCGCTGTCTCTAGACTCCTCGCTTTGGTTACATCGCAATGGCAACCAATGGCTTGGTCGGAACTATAGGCTTGAGTGGCTTCTTTTAGATACTCCTCTGAAATATCAGCAAAAACTACATTGGCTCCCTCTTCAATAAGTTTATTTGCAATGGCTCTGCCAATTCCTCCTCCAGATCCAGTTACTAGGGCAACCTTCCTTGAGAGAGGTTTTTCTTTAGGTTGTCTCTGTAGTTTAGCCTCTTCAAGTAACCAATATTCAATGTCAAAAGCTTCTTGACGCGGCAGGGAGGTATATTTCGAAATGGCTTCGGCTCCACGCATTACATTGATGGCATTGATGTAAAATTCACTAGCAACTCTTGCTGTTTGTTTGTTTTTGGCAAAAGTAAACATGCCCACACCGGGATATAAAATCACCACAGGATTGGCATCTCTAATGGCTGGGCTATTGGGGTGTCTACAAGCATTATAATAGTCTTGGTAGTCTTTGCGATACTGCTCAAATGAATCGGATATTTTATCCAAAATCTTTTGATCATCGGATAAGTCTTCATCAGGCTCCAAGTTGAGTATTAGGGGTTTAATTTTTGTTCTTAGGAAATGGTCTGGACAAGAGGTACCCATTGGTGCCAAACGCTCCAAATCATTGGAATTTATGAATTCTAATACTTTATCATCGTCAGTAAAATGACCGATCATAGCATTTTTGGAGGAACACAAGCCTCTCAAAATAGGAGCCAGTTGTGCTGCTCGGTCTTTTCTTTCGTTGGGGGATAAACTGTTTATTTTTTGACCTCCAAATACACTTTTATTTTTGGCAATTTGATCCTCAATGTATTGAGATGCAACTTCGATTACTTCAAGGCTATTGATGTAGGACTCATAGGATGTTTCTCCCCAAGTAAAAACACCATGACCGCCTAAAACAATACCTCTAATACTAGGGTTTTTGTTCAAACAGGCTTCCAATTGCAATCCCAAGTCAAAACCAGGACGCTGCCAAGGAATCCATCCCATGCTATCTCCCCATATTTCTCGTGTAATTTTTTTACTGTCTTCTGCCGCTGCAATGGCGATCAGAGCATCTGGGTGTAAGTGATCTATATGTTTGAAGGGTAGCAATCCGTGAAGTGGGGTGTCTATAGAAGGGGCTCTGCTGTTTAAATCAAAAAGACAGTGGTCGAATAGGGGGACCATTTCATCTTCATATTCCAATCCACGATAAACCTTTTTTAAATCATGGAGTCTTTGATTGTATAAACCTGCGATGCCCTCCCTTTTGAGAGTACCAATATCACCTCCAGATCCCTTAATCCACAGTATCTCAACTTCTTGATGAGTTAGTGGATCCTTTTCGATGGTTTTACAACTGGTGTTTCCACCCCCAAAGTTGGTAATTCTCAAATCAGATCCGAGAATATTGGAGCGATACAGGAAAAGTGCTATTTGATCTTCACCTAAGGACTCAGCTTTTTTATCATCCCACAAAAAATTCACATACTTATATTTGTTTTTAGAATTCATAAATATTTATTAATTGGGTCAAATTTATTTTAGATCAAGATAAAAAGTATCCTGTGGTTATAGGTAAAAATAAAAAATAATGATTGATTTTTTTAAACTCGAGTTATATGATACCAATAATAAACACAAATACAAACAAATTGCAGAAAGGATTTCCGATCCTATTCAATCGGGCAAAATAAAGTAGGGTCAAAGACAACTCTCAATTAATAAAGTTAGCTTTGATTATTATATTTCTAGAGATACTGTAGAAAAAACGTAGGCTTTGCTTAAAGAAGATGGAATTATTAAATCTGTTCAGGGCAGAGGCCATTTTGTTGTCAATTCACAACCCAAAACGCAGAATAGAATTTGGGTGGTTTTTAATAAACTAAGTTCCTATAAGAAAGAGATTTTTATGCTTTTTGTGATGAATTGGAAGAGACTATGAGTATCTATTTCCATGTAGATCATAAAGAATTTTATAATTTAAAAAATTATAAAAAAAATTGAACGGGTTCAATTATTACGTTAAAATGCCTTATTTCAATGATTTTGAATTTGCGAAATTCAATGAATTGATGTAAAAATTAAAAAAGATAAAGTAATTCTATTGGACGAATTCATTCCAAATTTCACATATTACAATTCATGTATTTATCAGGATTTTAAATACGATGTAGTAAATTTTTTAAACAAAGGAATTAAAAATTTAAAAAAGTATAAAATATTGTACTTAGTATATTCTAAGAGGTTCAATTACCCTTTTCCGATCTCAATTGTTTAGGGTTTTATATTTTATTGTAAGATCAATGACTTTGAAATTGAATTAATTCGTGAGACATCGGACGCTCTCAAATTAAAAAAAGTACGGTTTACATTGTCCTCAAAGAATCTGATTGGGTTAACTTGATTAAAAATGTTCGGTTATCAAAAATTTGAACTAGCAAAACAAGAAGGGTTCCTGTACTAAAACAACACAGCCTTAAAAGAGATTCTAGCCAATGGTATTTCATTAATTTTACAGATTTCAGGATCAAGGATAAAAAAGCTGTATAAACCATAATCGAAAATAAAAGTATAGTACAAAAGAATGAATTCATGTTTATCGAAAGGAATTTACTTTAAGCAGGACATGACAGGTCATCTATTTGCTTACAATCAATTACATTTGAATAAAATCTAAACAATGGCTAAAGGCAATAATCTATCTTCTGAATTCGAAAGAGCGGCGGTACCAGAAAGTGAATTAAAAGATTGGAAGAGTTTTTTAGGAATGTATGCAGGTGAACATGCTGCTGGAACTGAATTTATGATCGGCCCCCTTTTCCTGACTGTAGGGGTGAGTGCTTTTGATTTGTTGGTAGGATTATTTTTAGGAAATATGATGGCGGTCATTTGTTGGCGTTTTATAACAGCCAATATTGCTGTGAAAGAACGTTTTACGCTATACTTTAAACTGGAAAAGATTTCAGGAAAAAAATTGGTACGCTTTTATAATGTCGCCAATGGTATTCTGTTTTGTTTTTTAGCAGGCTCAATGATTACGGTTTCTGCAACAGCAGTCGGAGTACCTACAGGATTGGAAATGCCCAAATTGACAGATATCATGCCCAATAGTATGACTTGGATCATCGTGGTGATTATCATTGGAGGTTTGACTACCTGGATCGCAGCAAAAGGATATAGGATGGTTTCTAAAGCGGCCAATTGGATGTCCCCCATAATTATTGTCTCTTTTTTGGCATGTGGAATTATTGCAGCTTCACAATTAGGTATAAATAGTTTTTCAGATTTTTTTTCTGTTTGGGGAAAGGGTTCAGAACCTTTCCCAGGCCAAATAAAATATACATTTTGGCATGTGTTTTTTTGGTCGTGGTTTTGCAATGCGGCTATGCATATTGGTATGTCTGACTTATCCATTTTTCGTTATGCTAAATCCTCAGCCTCAGGATGGACAACCGCAGCAGGAATGTATATTGGACATTATGTCGCTTGGATATCTGCCTGCCTATTGTATGCACTGTATTTAAAAACTCCGGAAGCAAAAGAATTTTTAGATACAGGATTTGCACCTCCAGTAGCTCCTGGGCCTTTAGCATATAATGCAATGGGATGGCTTGGAATTATTGCTGTTATTTTAGCGGGGTGGACTACAGCAAACCCAACAATATATAGATCGGGTCTTGCATTCCAAGCAATACTTCCAAAATGGTCGATTGCAAAGTCAACTACGTTAGCAGGAGTTTTAGCAACTATAGCAGGAATTTTTCCCGCTTTTGCAATGAAACTACTGGATTTTGTCGCTGTATATGGATTTATAATTGCTCCAGTTGGTGCTGTTATTGTTTTTGAACATTATTTTTCCAATCAATATGGTTTAGTAAAAAACTATGCTGAAAAAAATAATATCCAATTCAATAAGGCAGTTTTTTTTGCTTGGTTAATCAGTTTTATTGTCTTTTTTGGATGGTCAAAAATGCAAGGAATTTTCCTTTCTTTTTTAACACTTCCTACTTGGCTATGCTGTGGGGCCCTTTTTATTTTCTTTAGTAAAAGATTTCAAAAAAAATGATCTCCCTTTGTGATTTTATTATTCAAAGAACATAAAATTCACAAATAATTTTTATCAATAACCAATTTTAAATGATGGATTTTTTGCATCTTTTTTCTTAACAGTAACATCAAGTTGTTTGTGATGAAGTTCCAGATCCAGTGCTAACTTTTAGATGAACCTTACACCAAAAAAACCCCAAATAAAAATAGGGGTTTGCGAAGCACTTTGTGGAGTCGATAGGAGTCGTAACCTAACCACTCTCTCAACTGTTATTTGATATTGATTATCAATTACTTGAGGATCAATTTTAATGTTTCAAAAAACCTCTCAAATTCGTTCAGGTCGTTGATATTCCAACCAAATCGAGTTATGAGTACTGATTTACTACAAATTTAATGGTATTGGGTTACGGTTCCAATTTATCACTTCAGTATTCCCGCCAACTAAATTTAGGGATCAGGACCCTGGTGATTAAGATCACACTTCTCAATTCTAATCCGCGGAGATAATCCATAAATAACTGTGGTGGTAGTATCAATAAATATATATTGTCCTCCCCCCGCTGGAGGTTTACCCCCGTATCCCCCCTTAAATGGGGTTAAAAACGGTTTCGGTAACAGGAGGTTCGAACCGTGAAAAAAAAAATTTCAAAAAAATGAATGGAATTTGGGGCTTATTGGTAGTTGGTTATTGGATGGTTATGGGGATTCTTTCATTACTAATTCTTATCAAACAT
>JAYNHN010000126.1:0-6834 GCA_038108035.1 Flavobacteriaceae bacterium | reverse complement strand
GATTACGACAGTGACCTTGAGTCGCTTCTGGTATCCGTGGCTTCAGACTTCACTCTTTTTACAAGTGAGGGGAAATACAAAATTCATTTTTCTCTTAGCGAATTGGAAAGTCAAAATGAACTGTGGAATTTTAAAATGAAGGGGAGTTCCTCCAAGGTAGGAGTTTCCAATATGATATTCCACCCTAGAAGAGAACTTAAAAAAGTGATTGCATACCAAAAAGAATAGAAATATTTAACCCAAAAATTAGTTACATCATGAAAAAATTCATTTTAATTTTATTGACCCTAGTTTTAACGTCTTGTGCTACATCAACCCAATGGACAAAAAATACGACCTCTCAAAATGAAGAGATGCTTTCAGATCCGGCAACAATTTATGTACTTAGACCTAAAAAACTTCACGGTGCTTTTATTCCGGCAAAAGTCTATGAGGGACAAACCGATGTAGGAAGAGTAGCCAATGGAGGCTATTTGAAGTGGACCACTCAAAAAGCTCATACCCGATTGAAATCCCAATTGGGTAGAGGGCATATGGTTTATGGAGTGGATGTCACTTTAAAACCGGGGGCAACCTATTTTTATCAATTGGATTGGAAAGTAGGTTGGTTTAGAAATAAATTATTTCTTAAACCCATAGCATTTTCTGAGGGACAAAAACGAGTAGCCGAATTGAAGGCACCCCTTGAGAGAGAACATCTGCCGAACAAAAAATGGCACTATAAAGTTTCATCAAACTGAAAGGCATGGAATGGTAAGTCAGTATCCATCTGTGATTTAACGTTTGTAATGACTTGAGGATTTTTAGGAATGGTTTCTAAATAGAAATCACTCGTCTCCTTTCATTTTTTTTAAATTTTCCTCACTTAGAGTATAGTCTTTTAAGCGTTTTCCTTTCCAGCGGTGGTAGAGAAAAAGAGGAAGAAAGATAAAGGCGCCGCCTAGAACGGTAAACCCAATAATGCGTTCTCCGGTGGCAAAGTCCATTTGGCTTTTGTAGTACAACCCATAGGCAAGAGAACCTAGGAGTAAGACAAACAACAAACGGAGGATAGTTTTCATGAGTTGGGTTTTGCGAGGGATTGAAGTGCAAGTTCTTCCAACTGGGCGTTGTCTATAGGTGCCGGAGTATCAATCATAACGTCGCGTCCGCTGTTGTTTTTTGGGAAGGCAATAAAGTCTCGTATGGTTTCCTGACCTCCTAAAATGGCCACGAGGCGATCCAGTCCAAAGGCAATTCCTCCATGGGGTGGCGCACCGTATTGAAAAGCATCCATTAGAAAACCAAACTGGGCTTGAGCCTCTTCTTTAGTAAATCCAAGTAAGTCAAATAGTTGAGACTGGAGTTTTTGATCGTGGATCCGTATAGACCCCCCACCAATTTCATTTCCATTTAAAACCAAATCGTATGCATTGGCTCTTACAGCCGCTGGATCGGTAGCTAATTTTTCCAAATCTTCGGGCTTGGGTGCCGTAAAGGGGTGGTGCATGGCATGGTAACGTGTGGTTTCTTCATCCCATTCCAACAGGGGAAAATCGGTAATCCACAAAGGGGCAAACACCTTGGGATCACGAAGACCCATGCGTTCTGCCAGTTCCATACGCAAGGCACTGAGTTGGGTTCGGGTACTGTGTGTTTCTCCTGAAAGGATCAGGAGTAAGTCGCCCGCTTGGGCTCCTGCTTTTTCTGCCCATACTTTTACATCTTCCGAACTAAAGAATTTATCTACAGAGGATTTAAAAGTCCCGTCCACATTGTATTTGACATAGACCAAACCTTTGGCACCAATCTGTGGACGTTTGACCCAGTCAATCAAGGCATCTATTTCTTTTCTGCTATAAGTAGCGGCACCGGGTACTGCAATTCCTACCACCAACTCTTGGCTATCAAAGACTCCAAAACCTTTGCCTTGAGCGGAATCGTTCAGTTCTGTAAAGGTCATCCCAAAGCGGATATCAGGTTTATCGTTCCCATAGGTTTTCATCGCTTCATCGTAGCTCATTCGGGGGAAATCCCCTACTTCAATACCTTTGATTTTTTTGAGTAAATGTCGAGTCAGACCTTCAAATTGATTTAAAATATCTTCTTGCTCCACAAAAGTCATTTCGCAATCAATCTGAGTAAATTCCGGTTGTCGATCGGCACGCAGATCTTCATCTCGAAAACACTTTACAATCTGAAAATACTTATCCAAACCACCCACCATCAACAACTGTTTAAAGGTTTGGGGAGATTGAGGTAAGGCGTAAAACTGCCCTTCATTCATCCGAGAAGGTACTACAAAATCTCGAGCCCCTTCTGGAGTGGATTTGATTAAATAAGGGGTTTCCACGTCAATAAATCCGGCATCGGTCAAATAATTGCGAACCGCCATCGATACTTTCGAACGAAAAAGTAAATTTTCCTTGACTGGATCTCTACGAAGATCTAAATATCGGTATTGCATTCGCAACTCCTCACCCCCGTCGGTTTGATCTTCAATCGTAAAAGGTGGGGTTTTGGCTTGGTTTAAAACTATTAAATCTTCAACCAACACCTCAATGGTACCGGTGTTGAGATTGGGGTTTTTAGATTCCCGTTCAATTACGGTTCCATGAATTTGAATTACAAATTCACGTCCTAGGGTTTGAGCTTTTTCAAAAACGGCTTTTGGGGTGCGTTCCTCATCAAAAACCAATTGGGTCAGACCGTAGCGGTCACGAAGATCTACCCAAATGATAAATCCTTTATTCCGACTTTTTTGAACCCAACCCGAAAGTGTAACTGGGGTTTTTAAATGTTCGAGGGATAGTTCCCCACAATGATGCGTTCTGTACATGCGATGAAATCTTGTCTGCAAAAATAAAAAAATCCTGTGGGGCGAACCACAGGATTTTCAGTTCTTTATTGAAAGGGATTTTATAAAACCTTTTTAAACCAAAGTTTAATGGAATAGACGATAGAAAAAGTAGCTGGTACAATAACTAAAGTTAAGAACGTAGCAAAGGTCAATCCAAAGATCACCGTCCAAGCCAGTGGTCCCCAAAAAATGACATTGTCCCCTCCGATATAGATTTTTGGATCCCATTGTGAAAACAGAGAGAAAAAGTCAATATTGAGACCGATGGCCAAGGGGATTAATCCCAAAACGGTTGTTATTGCCGTTAAAATAACGGGACGCAGACGAGCCGTTCCTCCTTCAATGATCGCTAGAGTAGCAAATTCTTTGGAGAGCATTTGACCACTTTTAATTTCCTCTGTTTCACTTTTACGGTCGATTAGCAATTGGGTATAGTCCAATAGCACGACACCATTGTTTACTACAATTCCTGCTAAGGCAATAATTCCCATCATGGTCATTAAAATGACAAAGGGCATTTGGAAGGCCATCAGTCCCAAAAAGACACCTGTGAAGCTGAGAAAAATAGACAGCAAAATGATGAGTGGTTTGGAAATGGAATTGAATTGAAAAACAAGTAATAACAAAATCAAACCAAGAGCTGCCGCCAAAGCATTGGATAAAAAGGACATGTTTTTTTCTTGTTCTTCAATTTCTCCTGAAAATTTAAAATTGACATCCGAGGGAAGTTTGTAATCCACTAAAGCACTTTTGACATTTTCAACCACGGCATTGGCATTGTAACCGGCTAATACAGGAGAATATAAGGTTACCACCCGGCTGAGTTGACGGTGTTTGATGGCATTAAAGCTGGTGGTTTTTTCTTGACTGATAATGGCTGAAACCGGAATTTCTTTGATACGCCCGGTGGCTGGGTCCCTAAAAATGATGTTTTGATTGAACAAAGCATTGTTGTCATAGCGAAGGTCCTCATTGAATCGAACATTGATGTCGTAATCGTCTCCATCTTTTTTGTAGATTCCGGCTTTGGCACCAAATAGGGAATTCCTGAGTTGTTGTCCAACTTGAGATGCAGAAACCCCCAGCTCACCTGCCTTTTGACGGTCAATATTGAGTTGCAATCCAGGTTTGTTTTTGTTTACGTCGATTTTTAATTCTTCAACGCCTTCAATATTTATCCGATTGAGATAATCTTTCATGTTTTGGGCAATTTGAATCAATTCAAGGTATTCTTCCCCGGTAATTTCAATAGTAATGGGATAACCGGCCGGTGGTCCGTTGGCATCTTTTTCTACCGAGATAGAAACCCCTGGAAATTTTCCATTGAGTTGTTTTTGGATATCCATACGCAGTGCTTCCGAAGAAACACCTCCTCTGAATTTGAATTCTCGCATGGTCAGACTGATCTTTCCTTTATGGGGAAGTTCGTTGGTATTTCCATTGTCAATTTCAGGATTTCCTGCGCCTTCACCCACTTGAGCTACACCGGATTCTACCAAAAGATTGAAATCGCCTCGATTGTACTCTGGTCGTTCGATAACAGAGAATATTTCCTGTTCAATACGTTGGGTCGTTGCATTCGTTTTGGTAATCGCGGTTCCTTCAGGATATTCTATAAATACAAAAATTTGTTTGGGTTGATTCTCAGGGAAGAATTCCACACTGGGAGGAAAAATACCCATCAAGGCGAAAGAGGAAAACAAAAGCATAAAAGTTCCTCCCAAAAACAAATAGGGTTTTTTACCCGAAAGTGCAAAGGATAAAAATCTACGATAGCTGTTTTCTAGTTTGGCTAAAGCATTGTTTTGAAAGCTTAGAGCCCATTTTTTAATTAGAAACTTATACAGCCAGAAGAAAACGGGAATGAGTACCATTAGGTTTCCGATTACCCGAAGTTCGGGCGATCCAAACAAAAGTAAGATCCCTAAACCTCCCATAAATCCGGTCAGCCTCCACAAGCTTTTGGTGCTAATTTCTCGTTCACTTATATCCATAAATTGGGAAACCAACATGGAGTTGAAAAGAATGGCAACAACCAATGAGGACCCCAACACTACGGAAAGGGTTATGGGGAAGTAGATCATAAATTCACCCATCAATCCCGGCCAAGCTCCAAGAGGTACAAAAGCCGCTATAGTGGTGGCAGTAGAAACAATAATGGGAAAGGCAATTTCCCCGATTCCCGCTTTGGCAGCCTGAATTCTAGACATCCCTTCTTTTTCCATCAAGCGATAGACGTTTTCCACTACAACGATACCGTTATCTACTAACATTCCCAGACCCATAACCAGTCCGAACAAGACCATGGTATTCATCGTATACCCCAAAGCGGATAGAATCATAAAAGACAT
This sequence comes from Flavobacteriaceae bacterium, assembly GCA_038108035.1. Taxonomy (GTDB): domain Bacteria; phylum Bacteroidota; class Bacteroidia; order Flavobacteriales; family Flavobacteriaceae; genus MS024-2A. The sequence goes on along the minus strand of JAYNHN010000126.1, from coordinate 1,644 downwards.
AAACATGGACATAGGGATGGCAAAACCAACAAATAAAGCATTTCGGAAGCCTAGGAAGAACATCAAAACCGTAACGACCAAAATGACTCCAAAAATGATACTATTCACCAATTCACTGATTTGATTTAAGGTCATATTGGATTGGTCATTGGAAACGGTAATTTCCAAATCCGCGGGCAGTCCGATTTCTTGGGGTTTTGCCACAAGGGCTTTTATATCCTGAGAGGCCAAAACCAAGTTTTTTCCACCTCGTTTTACTACATCAAGCAATACCGCTTTTTCTCCAAAAGAGCGTGCATAGGAAGTTTTTTCTTTTTCTTTAAATCGTACGTTTGCAATATCTTTTAGATAGACGGGTCCTTTGTCGGTTTTAACTACAAAATTGTTAAGCGCTTGTGGATTGTCAATTTCACCGGTAAGTCGGATGTTTCGTCTCTGTCCTCCTAAAACGATATTCCCACTGGAAATGGTGGTATTTTCTCTGGAGATGGCACCCAAGATATCATTGAAAGAAACCTTGGCAGCAGTCATCTTGTAAATGTCTACGGCCACTTCTACTTCAAAAATTTGAATCCCCCGAATATTGACTTCTTTGATCTGGGGCAGTTGCTCAATTTGGTATTCTAGACGTTCAGCATAGACTTTGAGTTGTTCAATGGGATAATCTCCAATCAAGCTAATGTTAAGAATAGGCTGCAATTCGGAAAAATCTAATTCAAAAACACTGGGTTCTACTTTGGCATTATTGAAGACAGGCCAGTCGGGACCGGAGGTAATCCCATCGACTAAGTCTTTGACTTTTTGTTTGGCATCATCAATGGTAATATTTTCATCAAATTCCACTTCGATAACCGAAAAATCCTCGGAAGAGGTGGATTTGATTTCAACTAAATTGGGAACTCCCTTAACCGCCTCTTCCAGAGGATCGGTTACGGTTCGTTCAATGTCCTCGGCAGTATTTCCGGGATAGACTGTGCTTACGAATACTTTGGTGTCGTTAATTTCCGGAAAGGTTTCCCTTGGCATGCTGAAATAGGAACTGATTCCTAAAATAAAAAAAATGATCATGATGACATAAACCACGGTTTTATGATCAATCGCCCAGCTCGATAAAAGAAATTCTTTAGTTTTAGGTGTTTTCATCGCTTTTGACATTAGTCTTCAATTAATGTTACTTTTTGATCGTTGACTAAAAGGCTGACCCCTTCATCTATAATCAGTTCTCCGGCTTCAATACCCGCTAAGATTTCTACTTTTTCGTTTTTGCTTTTACCTAGTGTGATAAAACGCTGTTGAACGTTTTGATCTGCTTCGGTTTGGCCATTGATTAAAATAAAAACATACGGATCGCCGTTTGCATTTTCACGAATAACTCTTAAAGGGATCATCAATGCTTCGGGGTTGGAATAATCAACGATACTTAATCTCGCATTTAAGTTGGGTTTAATGATTTTGTTCGGATTTTGTATAGCCGCCTCCACCCGAAAAGTTCGGTTATTGGGTTGAATAAAATTGCCTGTTTGACGAATGGTCGTGGTTTGAGTTTCACTGAGAACGGGGATACTCACAGTGGCCGGACTTCCAATGCGAATTGAAGCCAAGTAATTTTCAGGCATATCCGATTCCACATACATATTATTGAGG
>JAYNHN010000125.1:0-6845 GCA_038108035.1 Flavobacteriaceae bacterium | reverse complement strand
GAGCCCAACGTCTTGCTCTTCGACGAACCCACTAACCATCTAGACATGGAAATGATCGAATGGTTAGAAGCCTATTTTATCAAAGAAAAAATCACTTTACTAATCGTTACCCACGACCGGTATTTCTTAGAACGTGTTTGCGACGAAATCATTGAATTAGACCAAGGAAAACTTTATAGTTATAGGGGTAGTTATTCTTACTACTTAGAAAAAAAGGCAACTCGGATGGCTCAAGAAGAAACGGAAGCCCACAAAACCAAACGTCATTTTTCTAAGGAATTGGAATGGATGAGACGTCAACCTAAAGCACGAACAACAAAATCTAAATCTCGTGTAGAGGATTTTAAAATCATAAAACAAAAAGAACTACAAAGACGCAAGGAACATCTGGTTCAATTGGAAATCAATATGGAACGATTGGGTACCAAAATGATTGAAATGCATCGAGTGACTAAATCTTTTGGGGGAACTCGGGTCTTGGAGGGCTTTGATTACAATTTTCAACGAAACGATCGTATTGGAATTATCGGTAAAAATGGAACTGGAAAATCAACATTTCTCAATTTGTTGACTAATAAAATAAATCCGGATGGAGGAAAGATTATTCGTGGAGAAACTTTGAAATTTGGATACTACACACAAGGAGGGATTTCTGTAAAAGAGGGCCAAAAAGTAATTGAGGTGATTCAGGAGTTTGGTGAATTTATACCACTAAAAAAAGGAAAAAAAATATCAGCTCAACAACTATTGGAGCGCTTTTTATTTGATCGAAAAAAACAATATGATTTTGTAGAAAAACTGAGTGGAGGAGAGCGTAAGCGACTCTATTTATGTACGGTTTTAATTCAGAATCCCAATTTTTTAATTTTAGATGAACCTACGAATGATTTGGACATCATAACCCTTAACGTACTTGAAAGTTTTTTATTGGATTTTCCGGGTTGTTTGATTGTTGTTTCTCACGATCGTTATTTTATGGACAAGATTGTCGATCATTTATTTGTGTTTAAAGGAAATGGAATTATTGAAGATTTCCCAGGAAATTATTCGGATTATAGAGCCTATCAGGGAACACAATCCGACGAAAACTTACTAGCGGAAAAAAAACAAAAAAAGGAATGGAAAAATCAAGCTTCAAAAAACTTAGGACTTTCCTATGCTGAACAACGTGAATTTAAAAAGCTAGGGAAAATAATCGAGTTGTTGGAAGACGATAAGAAGAAACTTCAAGATCGATTTATCAATGAATCCCTTTCCACGGAAGAAATAACTCAAATGTCCATTGAGTTGAATCAATTGGAGCTAGAACTCGAAAATAAAACGGATCAGTGGTTGGAGTGGTCTATGAAAATGGATTGATCCGATTTGAATCAGATTTTTTTTGACAGAATTGACAATAAAATCAGAATAAGATCAAAAATGATTTCATTTGTTTTCGTAGTTTTAAATTAATAAATAAATAATAATGAAGAATTTTGGAATTGTGCTAACGGCCTTAATTTTTTTGAGTGTGTCTTCCTATGCTCAGAAAAAAAGGGACAAGACATCAACTGCGGTTTCTCTACTGGATAAAACAAAACAATATAATGGCTTTTTTGACTTTAATTACAGTGAGGAAAAAGATGCAATTTATCTGACTGTTTCTCAATTGGAAGAGAATTTTTTATATGTCAATAGTTTGAGTCAAGGAATCGGAAATAACGATATTGGTCTAGATCGAGGACAATTGGGCAACGAGCGTATTGTCTATTTCACCAAAGCGGGAAATAAATTATTGCTTATGCAGCCCAATTTACGATACCGATCGACTTCGGACAACCCTTTGGAACAACGATCCATCAAAGAAGCTTTTGCCAAATCAGTATTGTTTGGATTTCCTATATTGGAAAAAAATGAAAAGGGATATGTGGTGGATTTAACACCGTTTTTATTACAAGATGCTCATGGAGTTTCAAAACGTTTGAAACAAAGAAAGCAAGGTAACTTTTCTATTGATAAGAGTCGTTCGGCGGTATATTTAGATCGTACCAAAGCATTTCCACTTAATATCGAATTTGATATGCTTTTAACCTTTGCAGGGGATGCCCAGGGAAGATTGCTGAGTTCGGTAACTCCTACGCCAGACGCGGTAACGGTTCATCAACACCATTCCTTTATTGAACTCCCGGATTCTAATTATACTCCACGAGATTTTGATCCCCGATCGGGAGTGAATGCATTTACCTTTTACGATTATACTACTCCGGTAAGCAGGTCAACTAAAAAACAATATATTTTTAGACATCGACTTGAAAAAAAGGATCCTAATGCAGCACTAAGTGAAGCAGTTGAACCTATCATTTACTACCTTGACAATGGTACTCCTGAACCGGTCCGATCTGCTCTGTTGGAGGGTGGAAGTTGGTGGAATCAGGCTTTCGAAAGCATTGGTTTTAAAAATGCTTTTCAAGTTAAAATGCTACCAGATGATGCAGATCCATTGGATGTGCGATACAATGTAATTCAATGGGTACACCGATCTACTCGCGGATGGAGCTATGGCTCCAGTGTTTCCGACCCTAGAACAGGAGAGATCATCAAAGGTCATGTAAGTTTAGGGAGTCTTCGGATTCGGCAAGATTTTATGATTGCTCTCGGACTAACCGAAGCTCCTTTTGGTTTGGAGAATAAAGAACAAGTGGCTTTAGATTTAGCTTTGGCGAGAATTCGTCAATTGTCTGCCCATGAAATTGGACATACCCTAGGCTTTGCGCATAATTTTGCTGCCAGTGCCAAATCTCGATCATCAGTAATGGATTACCCGCATCCTTATTTAGAACTCGAAGGAGATCAAATTTCGTATAAAAATGCCTATGACACAGGGATAGGTTCTTGGGATAAGGTGAGTGTTGCTTATGCGTATAGTGACTTTGCTGAGGGAACTGATGAAAAAAAGACTCTTAATTCCATTTTAGAGGAAAGTAGCCGTTTAGGTCATCGATTTATAAGTGATAGTGATTCTCGACCTATAGGAGGCGCTCATCCCAAATCACACTTATGGGACAACGGTGCAGAAGCTGCTGACGAACTTTGGAAGTTGATGGACATTCGAAGAAAAGCGATGAGTCAAATTTCATTAGATCATCTCAGAGTAGGTGAAACTTACAGTACTTTAGAAGATCGCTTGGTTCCCATGTATTTACTGCATCGCTATCAGGTGGAGGCTGTGGTGAAATTAATCGGGGGTGTTGACTATGATTATGCGGTCAAAGGCCCCATTTCATATCAGGTGAAAAGTGTAAATTCAACTCGTCAAAGAAATGCCCTAAAATCCTATTTGAATGCATTGAATCCAAAAGAGTTGTCCATTCCTAAATCATTGCACTCTGTTTTGCATCCAAGATCGTTTTCAAACCCACGTACACGTGAAAATTTCTTATCTCAAACAGGAGTTAGTTTTGATTATCTAGGAATAGCAGGGAGTCTTAGTGATGCACTTATTGGAATGTTACTTCATCCGCATCGATCCAATCGATTGGTTACACAATATGGTTTAGATTCCAATCAATTGTCTTTGAAAGAGGTAACGGATGGATTGATTGAGAATCATTTTAAACAACGATTTAGAGACCGTCATGAACAACAGTTAAATGAAATCGTCAAAGGAAATATATTAAAGCATTTGATGCGTCTAGGACGTCATTCTGAAGCGAATACAATTACTAAAGCAGTTGTTTTCAAACAATTGGAAGCCATTGATCAATGGTTGGCAGCGCAAAATGACACTGATTTTTCTGCCTATTACCGAATGGAAATCCAACAGTTTTTTGAAAACCCAGAGGATTATTCACCGCCAGTTTCCAACCGATTACCGGACGGGTCCCCAATCGGATCTTTTTCTTGTGATTATTAATATGGAAGTCAATTTAATTAGTGATACGGTGACTCGCCCTTCTGAAGGGATGTTGAAAGCTATGTTTCAGGCTCCAGTGGGAGATGATGTATTTAAAGAAGATCCCTCTGTCAATCAATTGGAAAAAGATATAGCTGAATTGTTTGCAAAGGAAGCTGCTTTGTTTTTTCCCTCTGGAACGATGACCAATCAAACCGCAATCAATTTGCACACCCAACCCGGAGATCAATTGATTTGTGATCACTATGCACATATCTATAATTACGAAGGGGGAGGAGTGAGTTTCAATTCAGGGGTATCCTGCCGATTAATTGAAGGAGATAAAGGAAGAATTCGAGCAGATCAAATTGCTCAGGCAATCAATCCACCTGACTTTTATCACAGCCCCAAAACCACTTTGGTTTGTCTCGAAAACACGACCAATAAAGGAGGGGGTGCAGTCTATGATTTTGAGGAAATCAAAGCCATTCGCGCCCTTTGTGACCAACACAATCTCGCAATGCATTTAGACGGAGCACGCCTGTGGAACGCATTGGAGGTGACATCTGAAACAACTCAGGAATACGGGCAGGTTTTCGATACCATTTCCTTATGTTTAAGCAAAGGTTTGGGCTGTCCGATTGGATCGGTTTTGGTAGGTTCTAACCTGCAGATTGAAGAGGCTCTTCGTATTCGAAAAGTTTTTGGAGGGGGTATGCGTCAAGCAGGCTATCTGGCTGCTGCTGGAAGCTATGCAATCAAACATCATCGCAATGACTTGAGAGAAGACCACCGCAAAGCAAAAGAAATTGAATTCGTTTTAAACCAATGTTCTTTTGTCCATCAAGTAGAATCGGTCACCACCAATATTGTGATCTTCTCCTTGACAGAAGACTTGGATGAGCTAAAATTTATTAAAAAAATGAAATCCAAAGGAATACTATTAATTGCTTTGGGAAAAGCCAAACTTCGAATGGTTACCCACCGAGATTATACGCAAGAACAACACGATTATGTGTTAAAAACTTTACAAAAAATTAATTAAAATGAAATACCCTAAATTAGTACTTAGCATGATTTTTTCAATCGGCTTAATATCCTGTAACAAAAATATTTCTATGAATTTTGACACAACGCTTGTGCCTCCTTTGGCAGAACGAATTCCTTATCAATTAAAGAAACACAATGATATACGTATAGACGATTATTATTGGCTTAGAGAACGAAAAAATCCAGAGGTAATTGATTATTTGGAACGAGAAAACGACTATTTTAAAAAGATGACGTCAGAGTCAGAACCCTTCCGTGAAGTACTTTTTGAAGAAATGAAAAGTAGGATCAAAGAAGACGACAACTCAGTCCCTTATTTCTATAATGGCTATTGGTATATTACTCGTTTTGAAAAGGGAAAACAATATCCAATTCATACTCGAAAAAAAGATTCTTTAACTGCCGAAGAGGAAATTTTATTTGATTGTAATCAAATGGCTGAAGGGAAAGACTATTTTAGCTTGGTGGGGATCAATATTAGCCCAGACAACTCAAAAGCAATTTTTGGAGTAGATGTTGAATCTCGAAGAAAATACACCTTGTATGTAAAAGATTTAAATACTCAAGAAATCCTAGATACAGCAATCGAAAATACCACAGGGGGATCTGCTTGGACACTAGATAATGAACACTTTTTTTTTTTACACAAAAATCCAACGACTCTGAGATCAGAAAAAATATTTAGGCATTCAATACATAAAACTTCAAGTGACGAATTGATCTTTCATGAAGAAGATGAAACCTTTTCTGTAGGTGTTCAAGAATCAAAATCACACGAATACATTTACATTGCTTCTTACAGCACACTTACTACTGAATACCAATTTTTAAAAGCCGATGATCCCCTTTCTGAGTTTCAACTAGTACAACCTAGAAAGAGGGGTTTAGAGTATAGTGTCTATCAGTTTAAAGATCATTTTTATATTCTGAATAACCATGAGAATGCTACCAATTATAAAATATCAAAAGCACCGATTGCTCAACCTTCTTTAAAAAATTGGGAAGATTTGATGGAGCACAGGGAGGATGTACTAATCGAAGATTTGGAAATTTTCAAATCCTACTGGGTGGTTACCGAACGCAAAAATGGATTGGCTACAAAGCGGATCATGCGTTGGGATGAAACAGTTGACTATTTCTTGCCTGTGGAAGGAGAAACCTACTCATTATACAGCGGATTCAATCCAAATTTTGACACGACCAAATTAAGGTATGCATTCAATTCTATGACGACACCCAGCAGTGTGTATGAATTTGACATGGAAACGAAAGAATCGATTCTTTTAAAACAAAGAGAAGTCATGGGATCTAATTTTGATTCAGAAGATTATGTTGAAAAACGAATTTGGGCACCTGCCCGAGACGGTGTATTGATTCCCGTTTCCCTAGTCCGTCATAAAAATACAAAACCCAGTTCAGAAACTCCTTTCTTGCTTTATGCATACGGATCCTATGGCGCCACTATAGATCCTTCTTTTTCTTCGAATCGATTGAGCTTATTAAATCGTGGATTTATTTTTGCGATCGCTCACATCAGAGGAGGTGAATATTTAGGGAGAGAATGGTATGAAGCAGGAAAACTGTTAAAAAAGAAAAATACATTTACGGACTTTATTGATGTTTCCAAGTACCTCATTGATCAAGAATATACTAGTGCATCTCATTTACATGCAGCGGGGGGATCTGCTGGAGGCTTGCTGATGGGAGCGATTGTCAATGAAGCTCCAGAATTGTATCGAAGTGTTTTGGCAGCCGTTCCCTTTGTGGACGTTATCACCACAATGCTGGATGAAAGCATTCCCCTGACCACTGGCGAATACGACGAATGGGGAAATCCGAATGATAAAGAATACTATGACTATATGCTATCCTATTCTCCCTATGACAACGTTAAGGAGCAAGATTATCCCAATTTGTTAATTAC
>JAYNHN010000124.1:0-6892 GCA_038108035.1 Flavobacteriaceae bacterium | reverse complement strand
GGGTAAGGCAGAGCCTATTCATATATCTGCTATTCCATCGTCTAAAGGTGGGAATTCAGGAGTCATAGAGAATATTTCATTTCATAAGATTGAGGCGCATTCCGAAAGTGGGATTTTAATTTACAGCGAAGATCAGGACGCCATTAGAAATATCAAAATGACCGATCTGAAAGTGAGAATTAAAGAAGCTATTTATACAAATCAATACGGAGGAAATTTTGATTTGAGACCTGCTTTTTCAATAGAAAAAGGCTTGTTTGAAAAAGATATACCTGCATTCTATGCTCAGGGAGTAAAAAATCTTTCGTTGAATGATATTGTTTTGGAATGGGATCAACCTACCTCCGATTTTTATACTTATGGATTAGAAATTGAAAATTTTGAAAATCTTATTCTAAGAAATTTTGATATATCAGCAGCTTATGAAGGAGAGGATCTAAAGGATATAAAAATTTCGAATGGAAAGGGGTATCAAATTTTAAATGATCTTTCAATTAAAAAGAATACCCGAATCTTCAAGGAGATGGTAGTTGAATAATTGAAAACCTTATTATTAAATTTTGATATTGAATGGATCTCTTTTACTGAACGAATTTTAAACTTTAAATTGAAAAAATAATACCGAGACTTAATGGAATTAAAATAGCAGATATAAAAACGATTTATATCCCAAGTTAGAATCTCTTGAATTACAATATCTGGTTAGAAATTGAAGTTCAATAAAGAAATACATTTATTTTTGTCACTTAAAAAAACATAAACCATTTCAATGAGAGCTTCTTTTTCTTTTTTAATCCCATTAGCATTTAGTATCTTTTTCGTTTTAGCTTGTACTGTCGATGATCAAAATTCAGTCGTTCAAGAAGTTGTTCAAACTCCAGTTTCTGAGCCTGAACCTACTCCTGAAGCTGAACCCGAGCCAGTACCTGAACCCGAATATGATTCGGACGGAGATGGGATAGTGGATTCAGCGGACTATTGGCCTTTAGATCCTACCATGTCACAAAACCTTTGGGGGATTGTCAACGATTCTCCGGTAGAGTTCTTTTTTGCTTCCGAGATATCTCAAAATATTCAAAATGGAACTCGAGCCTCTTTTTTAGAAGCAATTGATGAGTTTGGAAATTGGGGTCCCACTGAACTCTGGGTGAGTGGAGCCAGCTTCGAAGGGATTGAGGAATTAGCTAATTTGTACTGTACCAAAAGAACAGAAAGAGGACAGGCCAACTTTTATTCAGATCAATACCCTTACACTTTTGAAAGTTGTAAGCAATTAAATTTGTATCCACAGTTGGGCTCAGATTTATTAGATCCTCAATTCAATTTGAATGATCAGGAAGGAGAGGGCTTAGAATATTACAGGAGAATGTCGGCCTTAACCATCGAGAATGGTTATCCTACAGGCTACGGAAAGAGTTTAAACGGAAAACGAGACTGGGGTTTTAAAATTTTCAATTTCTCGTCACCGGTTGGGTTTTCAGAACCGGGTTATTATTATGATTACGAAAAAGTAAATGTTTTTTATGAGTATTTTCATGCTTTACAAGAAAGTGCTTTCACAGATGAGGAGCTCGGAAACACAAATGAATTTGGTGAAGATACCAGAAGGGGGCCTCATTGGTTTTATGCCGGAGCGTCTACTTATATGGCTGAATATGCAGTAAGAAAAAGAAATCCGGATCACAGTTTAAATTCGCTAAAAGAAAGAATGGAACAACAATTTGGATATGCTACTAGCGAAATAGAACAAAATGGTTGTCAAGGTATAAAGCTACGGGAGATTGTTCCTGAAAACAGTTGTTTTTTAATTCGATTTTATTGGGGAATGCCGGCAGTTGGGTATTTACTGAATAAGGTTAACAATCAAAATGCAATAGTTGAAACCTTTTATCCAAACCTGTATGAACTCGGATTTAGAGACGCCTTTGAACTTACTTTTGGTCTGACTGTTGATGCCTTTTATACGGAGTGGGAAACTTACATGAGTCTCTCGATGGAAGAAAGAGTATCAATCCTACCGGATCTCTAAACTCAAGGACTAAAATCCGTTCAACAATTTTATGAGTAAAAATATTATCTTAGAATAAAAACCGTTTTAAATGAAAAACCACCTCTTATTTTTTGTTGGTATTTTGATGTTCATCTTTTGTGATCGGGAAGAATTTTCTAATCCCAAACCACAAAGTGACTCTATTAACAAAATTATGCCTTTGGGAGCTTCTAGAGTGGAAGGAGATAGTCCCGAGTTTGAAAGCTATCGTTACGAATTATGGAAAGATTTAACAGATAGCGGTTGGATATTTGACTTTATTGGAACTCAATCCGATGGAGCGTATTACCCTCCTTATAAAGGACAAAATTTTGATTTAGATCACGAGGGAAGAAGTGGCTGGACTTCGGAACAAATTTTGAATGAAATAGAAGATTGGCTGAATGAAACGGGAGCTCCAGATATTGTACTTTTTAGTTCTCCAGGTGGAAATGACGCTCTTGAGAACCGACCCTTTGATGAGGTCATTATGAATATCATTGGAATTATTGAAATCCTTCAAAAAGTAAATCCAACCATTACGATTTTAATAGAACAAATGGCTCCGGCTCACTCAGAGAGTATGACTCCCGATTTGACGGCTTACCATAAACGATTGTTGGAAGAGGTTTTAACCATTGCGGCAAATCAATCCACGGCTTTCTCTAAAGTAATTGCAGTTGATATGTTTTCAGAATTTGAAGATCGTTTCTTAGCGGATGCTGAACATTACAACCAGTTAGGAGCTAAATTCATTGCCTCGAAGTATTTTAATGTTCTTAAGAATGTGTTGCAACAAACAGAATAAAATTATCGGTGAGTGATCAAATCCAAAAAAATCTCTTTTTCAAAAATCAAACCTTTATAAAATAGTCATGAGATTGGGTTTGAAATGGATCCAATTTAATGACGGAAATTTAAAAGTTCGATTTACTAGTCAGCCCCGCCCATTAAATGATTGAGATCCTTTGTAGAGGAGACTCAATTTTACTTCAAATTAATGATGGATAATTAATTTTGAAAGCCGTTTTAAAAAAAAGATTAAACAAAAGCACTAATATGAACTGTTGTATAAACAAGATAGAGAGAGTTTACCAAATCTAGTAGATATTTGTCGTGAAACATTATTTAAATGAATCCGATTAAAAAAACTCACCTTTTAGCGTACCCTTATATTCAAATGATAGGGTGTCAATGGTTTATTTAAAAAGTTATACATTTTTTCTTCGAAGTATTTTAATTACAGTTAACCCATAAGATTTAGATAAAAGATTGATTTTACTCAATACGTTAGGATAAAATGTTCTTCTATCAGTCTGTTATCATACACTTATATTATTTATCAATAGACCTGATTGCTGTATTCGGCTCGTTCTAACTCATTTATAAATCCATTTTTTTATATTTAAGAAACAAAACACCAATGAAAAAACTTTTTATAGAAGGGTTAGTGATTTTTTCGAGTATCGTAGCTTCTTTTTGGATGGAAAATTACCGAGAGAAGACCGAGCAGAAATTAATTTTAAATGAATCCATTGTTACTTTGGGAAATGAAGTATATAAAAATATAGAGTATACAAAAGAGCATATCTATCAAATTAAAAACTTGAAGTATATGACTGACACGGCTTTGAAAGACTTTTACGACATCCAAATTGATCAGTTGAAAAGTACACATGACAACAATCCCTTTTTTCATAATATAGATATCAATGGTAAAACAACCTACATAAAAAAATACGATAATGATGGGAGTATATTGTGGATGTTGATGGGATTTATAGCTTGGGAACCAGCCGATATATTTTTTCAATCCATGCTGAATTCAGGGAAGCTTTTAGAAATCAAAAACGATAAATTAAGAACGGAAATTGAATCAATTTATACCAAACATGAAGAACGTGTCAATGGAATGACCCATTACACCAAAGCCAACTCAGATCAAATTTATAATTGGTTCATAAACAAAAGAGATCAATATGAAAGTGATGCTGATTTTGGTACTGTTTTTATAAAAGATCGAGATCAGAAGCTTAAAAACTTGCTAAAAGACAAGGCAAATAACTTAAATGGCAGATTGGAAAGTTTGGAATTTTACTTGCAGTCTCTTCAAAATGTAGTAACCATAATTAGCAATGAATATAAGACGGTTGAATAAACAAGCTTGATTTAATAAGTCCGTTTCCTTTAAATGAGAGGGATGGTTAACTCCCGAATACTCATTATAAATGCTATTCCTGAATGGTTTTAGATTGGAAGCTCAATGCCCCAGACGGACATTTCTGAACTTGAGATTTAAATCAGTAGTTGATGCTTGATCCATATTGATCCAAGGTTTTTTTAGATTGTAAACTTCAGGCAATATTCTTATATAAATTCCAGAGTGTTGACAGCGTTCGGGTTGCCATTCAATAATGATATCCGAATTTTTGTATTTTTTCATATTTAATAGTTTATTTTAGATTAGTCTTCAATTGATTTGAATACCGGGTAAAGATTTTGTGATTTGATGGTAAGAGAATCCTCTACTTTGGGAGGGACTTCTTTAAAATAGTTTCTTTTGATCCTATCATTTTTTCTAAATCTTTAAGTCGATCGGTTAACACTCTTCTAGAAATAAATGGTATGGTTTCGGCCAGTTAACCGGAACGCAATTTCTCTATTATTTTTAATCTACTTAAAATAATCAGTTTCCATTTACCCCCGAGAATTTCTACAAATTTTGATACCTGACAACTTTCATTAGGAGGCTTTTTTCCATGTTTATTCAGTACTATGATTGCTTGTCTTTAACTAAAAACTGCTTACTTTTTAAGATTTAGTTCCTAAATTAAACTGTTTTTTGTCTTTAATAAAAATAAACCAAACTATACAGCTAGATATCAAACTCTATTTTAAGGAACCTAATATATTTGTATATTCAATCCATAAATTAAAAATAATATATGAGTAACCATTTATCACTTCGATCAGGAAATCCTGTTCTTACAAAAAAAACGTTCTCAAATGCAATTGCCCATGAGGATCAAATGACTATAGAAGGAACGGTGAATAAAACAGCAATAAGCCTATTGATTTTAGTTGGTGCAGGTTATTTGACTTTTGATGTCATCAATCCCATAGTTCTTATCGGTAGTGGAATAGGAGGTTTTGTTTTGGCTCTAGTTACCATGTTTAAAAAAGAATGGTCACCGATTACAGTGCCAATCTATGCAGCTATGGAAGGGACTATGCTAGGAGGTATATCCTATATGTACAATTCATTATATGATGGTATCGTAACCAATGCAATCCTTTTAACCGTAGGCATCTTGGTTTCCTTATTAATGGCCTACAAGTCAGGCTATATAAAGGCTACTGAAAATTTTAAATTAGGAATTTTTGCTGCTACAGGAGGGATTGCTATTGTTTACTTGGTGAATTTTATCATGGGTTTTTTTGGTTCAGGTCTTGGCGTGATGAGCGTGAATAATGCTTCTCCATTAAGTATTGGATTTAGTATTGTCGTGGTGATTATTGCTTCTTTAAACTTGGTTTTAGATTTTGATTTTATAGAAGAGGGTGCCGAAAAAGGCGCGCCTAAATATATGGAGTGGTTTGGAGCTTTTGGATTATTGGTCACTCTTATTTGGCTCTACCTCGAAATACTCAGATTGTTGGCAAAACTCAATTCTCGAAAGTAATCCCAATTCTTTTCATGGAGATGGATTTTTTTTTCAAGGGATAAAGAACCAGATACTTTTTTTGTGTGGGGGCTATAATTCGTTACAAAAATGCTAAAGCAGTTTTTGGAACTCGTTCAGAAACTTTACGGAAGAAAGTTTGAGATTTCTCCAAAACTTTAAATTGGTGCGGGATAAAAAAAAGCCCCACTGTTGTGTAGGGCTTTATTAATTAAACGAGTTTATTGAGTCAATCCTGCGGACTCCATTATCAATAAGGCTTTTTCTCCCTCAATCTTAAAAAGATTTCCCCATTGACCAAAAACGGAAGTACCATCCTCAGATTTAGAAACCCATTTTCCGTAGGCAATAGCAATATTCTCTCCTAAGTATTGATAACCTAAGATAGTCGCATTTAGCTCTCCTTCGTCAGCATAACTTTCCGTTTCCTTAATCTTTTGACGACCCAAAATAATGCCTTCTTTAGAATTTACATTTTGAATACCATCTTCGGTAAATAACATTGAAATCCCTTCTTGATCTTTGTTGTTGAAATTACGAATATAACTACTTACCGATTCTTCGATTTTATTATAGTGGGGATCTTTGGATATAATGGATTCCTCCAGAATAATTTCTTCATCGGAGGGTTCACTTTCTTTAGCTTTTCTATGTGCGGATTCCATTAAGAATTTGATTTCTCCATTTGAATATTTGAAAACATTTCCCCATTTCCCTTCTTCTAAAACTTCATTTTCTTGATTTGAAATCTTAAAGCTTCCTGCTCCTAAATAAATGTCTTCTGAAACTGAACGGACTTCAGTTATAGTGTCTTCGATATGACTATCGTTTAACTCACTTTCCTCTGCAAAAGTTGCTTCAAATCCTTTTAGAATTGTTTCATGACCGATAATGGGGCTTGAAGGGTTAGAAATTACTCGAACGGCATCTGCTGTAAATTCTTTGGTTATTTCTGAAGCACTTCCTTGATTCCAAGCTGTTGTAAATCTTTGGATTGATTCCTCCATAAGGGTTTTGGCATCGGGTTTAGTGATGGTTTTAGTTTTCTCTTTTGTTTGTGAACATCCAAGAATAAAAAGCATTGCAAGTAGTACTGGATATGTTTTTTTCTATTTGATTTTTAATAATTATTAGTTCTTGTACTAAGCTAGGATCTTTAGCTGAAAATATATGTTATTAA
>JAYNHN010000123.1:4897-6899 GCA_038108035.1 Flavobacteriaceae bacterium | reverse complement strand
GGAGGGAGATTTTTATTGTAGTTAAATTGTGTTGTGATTCGCTTTCAAATTGTAGTTTAGTACAGTTTGAGATGACACACTTAGACCTATTTAGCGGTTGTGATTCGCTTTCAAATTGTAGTTTAGTACAGTAAAATTCGGCAGAGGACTTGACGGATAAATGTTGTGATTCGCTTTCAAATTGTAGTTTAGTACAGTCGCCCTATGAATTTAGAACAGCTGAGATATGTTGTGATTCGCTTTCAAATTGTAGTTTAGTACAGTTTGCGTTCTCGGGGCTGTCCATTGGTGTGTGTTGTGATTCGCTTTCAAATTGTAGTTTAGTACAGTGCGAAGACGGAGAGGAATTACCTCTGCCAGGTTGTGATTCGCTTTCAAATTGTAGTTTAGTACAGTCACTTCCCAATAATAAAAAAAAGTCTTCAAGTTGTGATTCGCTTTCAAATTGTAGTTTAGTACAGTTGTAGCAAATTTTGCAGGACTCAACACGGTGTTGTGATTCGCTTTCAAATTGTAGTTTAGTACAGTCTCTGCTTTTTCCACTGCCTTTCTCACCTAGTTGTGATTCGCTTTCAAATTGTAGTTTAGTACAGTACAGGGGGAACTATCCCCCTGTTTTACAGTTTATTAGTCCGAAGATTCCTACATCAAAAAAGCTCCAATTGCTGTGAAATTGAGGGCAATTCTTCTTTTTTTTGTGAAACAAACAATTCCATCATCCCAAATTGTTTGTCGGTAATATGCAAGAGGGCGACATGTCCCTTGGGCGGTAAAAAACCTTTGACCCTTTGGATGTGGACGTCCATATTTTCCCGACTCGGACAATGGCGCAGAAAAATACTCCATTGAAAACGCTGAAAGCCATCTTTTTCCAAACGTTGGACAAACAAGCGATACTGGCGTTTGTCTTTTTTAGTTTCTGTAGGCAAATCGAAAAAAACCAAAATCCACATGACACGGTATTGATTCAGGCGATCAAACAAATTGGGGCAGTTTGATCGTTTTTTGTTGCCCCGCATAACATTGTTGCAAACTGGCAGCACTTTGTTGAACCGCCAACATCAGTGGGCTTTTTTGTTGATTGATGCTCACATCTAATACGGGTATTTGTAATAATTCCTTTTTGCTTTGTGGGGTCAACTCGCCTACTCCGTTTTCAGCCAACTTGACCACGACCGCATCGACATAGGGGCGATAGGGCTCCATCAGATCATCGGCCAAACAATAGGCGTTGTATTTGTTGTGGTGGTGGATGCCCAGTGTGGGCAACAATCCTGACCCCACCAAAGCCCGAGCCACAATCCCCCGTAATATGGTATAACCATAATTTAACAGGCCGTTGGGGGCAGCACCAAATCGCTCGCGGGTAAACTTTATATCGCCAAATAAATGCCTCCAATAATAATTGGCTGCGCGGGCTTCCAGATTATTGGGGTCACCGTTTTTTACTTGCTTGGCCCAGCGTTCCATATTGAGTACTGCCGTGCCTTGTTCCATTAATAATGCTGCTTGATTGCTGATTTTGGCCTGTATGACTTGTTTCCACAAACGATCTTTTTTGGCTTGGGTAACGACAATTTGACGAGCAAAATGTTCTTGTTGAAGGCTATGTCCGTTGAGGTTGAGAAACATCCCCAAAGGCAAATGCTGTGCATCGCAGGTGATGACGGCCACATTGTTGCCCAACAATTTGTTGAGTAAGGTAGCAGTCAGGGTCAAGCGATAATGATCCAATAGCACCACACCGATATCTTCGATGGGTACGGATTTGGTTTCCCTGCCATCGGGATAGCGTACAACCAATTGTTGTTTTTGGGTGCTGAGATAGCATTCGTTGGCAAAATATAGGGTACGTTTGATCATGAGTCAAAAAGGGCCTTGTCTGTAAATGTCTTCGGCATCATCCGACTGGGATGTTGTTTTTAAAATAGAAATGAGTTTTTCTGAAGGTGCAATTAGATTGGCATAAATGGCGATAGCGATACAAGTAAATGGTTCGTCG
>JAYNHN010000123.1:0-4887 GCA_038108035.1 Flavobacteriaceae bacterium | reverse complement strand
TAGGCGTTAAGTTCCACATTGTTGTCCAACATATTGGCCAAGACCACATTTTCGAATGCCCTGACATATCCCAGTTTTTTTTCTTTATGGTAGATTTCTATCGCAAAACTGTCATGTTCATTTTCAGCTTCTCGTTTGAGGTGCAGTATGTCGCCTTCTTTTAGTGTTTTGGCAATGTGTTTGTAGTCGTAATGAATGACACCTTTGATGTAGTTGTCATAGATTTTTATTTGTCTAGGAGCCAGTAGCAGGTTATCTGGAAGTACGATACCACCCGCTCCTAAGCCTAGAGATTTAACAAAATCTGATCGGTTCATATGTCTGAATATCTTACCCAACACTTATTAAAATTCAGTGCTTATTTTATTATTAGTATTCTCCTACTTTAACTATTTTACCCAAATGATTGATGCGGACCTTGACGATCCCATTGATTCCCTTTAGACCCAGTTGTGACATATAAGTTACACCAGACAGCTTTTTTTCTGTTTCAACTGTAGTTTCTAAATGATGTCTAAAAAAATAATTTTTAGTTGAGATTTTTTGGACTCGAAATAAATATTGACTAATACTAGAATAATTTTTTTCATCATTTAAATTAATTTCATTAGGATTAAAGCCTGTCTCTGGATTTGGGAAAACAAACATTTCATTTTGTTTCATGGTAAACAGAAACTTCCAGCCCAAATGAGCATTAAAAGACTTATCGATAATATGCTCACCCATTTTTTTTCGGGCAACAGCTTCAAAAAAGGAAACCACTTGTTCCTGCAAATTACCCTTTGCGTCTCTATAAATGGCCACATGATGATTATTTCCAGTGCTTACATAATCAACGGGAACACTATTCCCCTGTCCATCTAGAATCTCATTACCAAAATGATCTTTTTTGCAGTGTAAAGGCACGACATTACTCACTCCAGTAATGGTTACTCTCTTGATTGAAATCCCTTTTTCCTTATTCAGCCAAATGGGTTTTTCTTCCAAATTAGAGAAAGCTTTTTTTTTGTCTCCGTCAAACTCATCCAAGCGTTTTTGGAGTGTCACTTGCACAGCTTTGTCAACCACTTTTTCAATTTTCAAATCAGGGCTTACTTCTTTACGGATGGTATAGTACGATTCTAATTCAACTATTTTCACCCGATCAGGCACTTTGCTTGTATGCGTATCGTCAATCCATATGGGATTTTTGGACGGGGTGTTTTTGCCTGTAAAAGCCTTTTTGGAATTGTTTTCAAATTCCTTTAAACGTTTTATTAACGCCTCCTTGTATATTGGCTTGGCGACTTTTTCAATTTTTTCAACATCAAAGGTTCCGCCAACTCTTTCTTCTTTGGTTAAATATCTTTTCTTTTTTCCATAAACGGTTTCCTTATGTAATTGACCTCTTGGAGTTAATTCAATTTTGGTGTTGGGAGTTCCCGCTTTCTTTGTTTTATTTTTATTGCGGGTGGTTACTTTGTTCTTCGCCTTAAATGATACCAGAGTGCTTTCCAAATGTTTCTTGACTACTGCTCTAAACTCGTCCAAAGGAATGGGAGGTTTGACGATGCGCCTACCATTTTTATCTTGGGTAGTTTCCTTATCCTCTATTCCTTTAATTTTAAAGTGTTCTTTGTGATTTTCATCCCGCCGAGCATTTAGAAAATTAAAATACTGTACATGGCTATGGTGAGTGAAAGCTACAGTGATGGCATCCATTATGTGGTGGCGGTGGTCATTGCGTTTGCTCCAATCCTTTATCTTACCTATATCATTGCCGTATTTATTCTTTTCGTATCCCACCAGACCCGATTTTTCATATTTTTCCCAATTCAATTCTTGCATTACATTGACCAATTGCCAGTCTTGTCGCAATTTATCGGTAACACCTCCTGTTGTGCTGGTTACATCATTGCAAATACGAGATAGTAGGTCAATTGCCTTTTTGGCGATGTATTGACTATTGCGTAAATCTCTATCTATAAAACCATCAGGAATTTCTTCCTCTGTCATCTTTAATTTTTGATATTTAGCTTTACTGATTTTATTGTCCCTATAAAGGTGTTCTACTCTTTCTAAATACTTTTCCTTTCCCTCTTCACCGTAATATTCGGCAACAGCATCAACCCCAGTTTTATTTCCTTTTTTGGCATTAAAATCACGTGTTGAAATGGTTTTATTGGAGAAGGAGTCATCAAACAAACGAGCCTTGGGAATAATATGCTCTACATCAAATTCCTTTGAAAACAGCTTTTCCAACGGGACATAAATATTCGTATAAAGCGTTTTGTGTCCGTTGTCGCCTAGTTCCTCCCAAAGTTTGTACTTGATGATGTCCTTTCGCGTGATACGAACACCCGTATTGAAAGGGTAGAGAGTCTTTAAATTTTCTCGAATAGCATCGTGCATGCTGTTTGTTTTGTTGATAGACTGTGTCATCTCGGCACGTTCCTTAGCACTCTTTTTTAGTTCTCTTGCCAATTCAACACGAATTTCGTCGGGTTTGCCGTATTGGTCAATGAGCGAATTGACCACATTGACCAATTGATTAAGGATTTTCTCCACAACAGGATTGCGTAAACTATTTTTAGAGAGCAACTCCAGTTTATCCTCTGAAGGGCGTTTCGCTCTTTCCTCCTTGGTTAAGGATTTGGAATGATTATACCCTACGTATTCACAAGCACCAGGAGCATCTCCATCCTTTTTTTTAGAGTATTGACTTCCAGCTTTTAAATGTGGTATAAGTTTAAGCATTGCTTTTGTACTTAAACTGCCATAGTCATCCTTAAACACTACTTTTGATAATATTTTGGCGTATTCTTTTTCAAAACCAAAGTGTTGGTGTAATTTCTCGATAAGTTTTTCATCCCCTGTTTTGGAATTGTCTCCTTCATATGAATACAACAAGTGCCAAAGTTGATAGGCTGGTTGTCGGGTAAAATCATGTCCTTCCAAATCCGTATTGAAATGTAAAATATCGGGATCAATACCCGATGTGGAGAAGATTTGCTCAATAGTTTTTGTGGTCTCCTCGGCATTGAGTTTATTCCAATCAATATTATGTCCAGAAATCTCTACAATCTGCTTGAATTTCTCATATAACGCTGTGTTAGTTTGATTGCCGTCCAATCCGTTTTTAAAATTGATTTCCCATCCTTGATTAGATTTTAGCTCAGAAAAGTTTATTATTTGAGAGGGGCTAAGTCTATTGCTGATATTGAGTACTTGAAAAAGCTGCTCCTTAAGTTCCAATTCGGGAACTTTTTTTTCTTTAGTGGTGACGTTTTTGAATTCAAGATCATTGATCTTTTGCCAGATTTTAAACTCCTGAAAAAGGGGAGAAGATTTCGGACAAACTTTGGGTCCGATGACTTTGCGTTTGGGTTTCCCATCGATTTCAATGGTTACTTCTTTACCTTCTAATTCACATATACTTATTAGTCCTTTTTGGGATTTTAGCCGCCTTTGATAGAAGATGATAACATCTCGGATTTCTGCTTTCAATTCTGCGGTCAGAACACTGTGAAATTTCGACTGCGTTTCCCAAATTATCTCAAATTCATCTAGATAATCCTGACGATAGAATACTTGCTTTTTTAGCCTTGTGTGTTTGTTGGCTTTGATTTGATTGAACAAGTACTGCCCGACAGTCAATTGGTTAAAGTAAAGTTCTTTGCTACGGTCGCTGATTTCAGACAACAAACCACTAGTACTTTTCATTTTGGAGCGTATCTCCTGCAATACAATCACTAAATGTTCCAAGTCTAATTGATGATGTAGGCCAGTTACCCGCCAGTTGTAGTTTTCAAGGGTTTGTTTGTACTTTTTACCTTTTCGCTTAATTCCTGTTGTTCCCCAAGGTTCTTGGCATATTTTCCAAACAGGCTCTCCCAATTCCGTTTGAATTGTTCGTTTCAAATCATCGGTCAATTGTTCCTTGTAAAACTCACATTGCTTTTCCCAAATACGATCAAATTCATTTTGCAAATCCGAGCGATAAAAATCAGGATTTCCCTTTTTACCTTCCTCTAACCGTTGCAGCATCAACTCTCCAGGCGTCATGTTCTCATGATAGAGTTTTTTGGCCAAATCCATACCGTCAATAGCCTGACCATCTCCTTCATCTTTAGCTTTCCGATTGCTTTTATAGCCTCTTTTTTTGTTGATAGCAAATAGGACACGTGCGAACTCCTCCAGTTCAATTCTTTCATGAACAGCTTTGGCTCTGAGTGACCAAATCTTGTAGGGATTTTTTCCCTCCCCCTTATCGTTGGTTAGCAAAGTACTTGGAGAAATGATTTTACACTCCAATAAAACTTTTAGTAAAGCTTTCCGTCTTAATTTATAACGGTGCAGATTCCGCCGCATTCCTCGTTTTGAAGTTCGATTGGCATTTAGAGTAATTGATTTTCCTTTTTGAAAATCATTTTCTTCATCAGCAGAAAGTGGAATGATACGAACCCCCACTTTTTCAATCGAAGATTTTTCATTTTCTGATTCATTTACCAAAGCCCAACCAATGGAGGTCGTGCCGATATCAAGACCAAGGATTTTTTTCATAATTACAAAAATATTAAATTTACACTAACAAAACCTTTATATATTTGTCGAACGTGACAGGCATTTACTATATCTAAAAAGCACACTAATAATTTTCAATTTTTTGTTAGTGTACTGTGATTCGTTTCACAATTCTGAGAAGTCAACTTTTTTGGTTGGCTTCTTTTTTTATATATTAGTTTCACAATCTGAAGCGAATCACAATAAGGATTATTCCGTTGTGAAAACATTAAGCTCGGGGCATCCTTTGGATGCCTCGTCTTTTTTAGGTGTTTTGCTTTTCTGTTTTTCTCTTTCCCCTTTAAATAAATCTTTATACGATCCGTATAAGACATTTAGACGTAA
>JAYNHN010000122.1:0-6942 GCA_038108035.1 Flavobacteriaceae bacterium | reverse complement strand
AGGAGGTTTTGGAAGACGCCTTTATGTGCACTTTCTTACAGAAGCAGCAGTTATTTCAAAAGAAATGAATCAGCCTGTCAAACTCATCTACACCCGAGAAGATGATATGACTCAAGGCACCTATCGTCCAGCGTATCACGCACTCTATCGAGCAGCTTTAAATGAAAAAAATGAACTCATTGGATTTCATGTACGCGCTGGAGGTATCCCTGAAAGTCCATTAGCTGCCAATCGCTTTCCAGCCGGTGCTGTAGAAAATTACAAGGCAGAGGAATGGTCTCAGTCCTCTAATATAACTGTAGGAGCATTTCGAGCCCCTCGATCCAATTTTATAGCAGGTGCCGAACAAGCTTTTTTGGATGAAGTAGCTGAGGCAGCCGGTAAAGATCCCATTGATTTTCGATTGGAACTGCTTGAAAAAGCTGAAAAAAATCCTGTTGGAAAGAACAATGACTACGAAGCTTCCCGATATGCCGGCGTTTTGAAATTAGTCAAAGAAAAATCATTCTGGACTGCTGATAATCCAGACCTTCATCGTGGGACCGCAGCTTATTATTGCCACAACTCCTATGTTGCCAATGTACTTGATATCGTTGTTAAAAATGGAGACCCTATTGTTGAAAAAGTGTATTGTGCCATTGATTGTGGCATAGTCGTAAATCCGGATGCAGCCACTAATTTAGCTGAAGGTGGAGTAGTCGATGGAATTGGACACGCTATGTACAGTGCTATGACCTTTAAAGATGGCGTTCCCGAACAAAACAATTTTGATAAGTACCGTTTGATCCGTCACAAAGAATCCCCAAAATCTATTGAGGTTCATTTTGTGGAAAACGATATCGATCCAACAGGATTGGGAGAACCGCCCTTTCCTCCCATCAAGGGAGCTATGGCCAATGCGCTTTATCAAGCTACCGGAGTTCGACACTACAATCAGCCTTTTATTACGGATAAAACCTTGGCAGGATAAAAAATCTCTTTTTAGGAAAATTTCAAGGAGGAGTATTTGTAAGATGATTACAATACTCCTCCCCTTTTAAAATAGTTTATATGATTTCTGTCGAAGAAGCATCGCATCTGATAGATCAAAATAGCCTTCCAATTCGGGAAATAGAAACCCTTTCGGTATCGTCAAGTCTGGGTCGGGTTTTGGCAAAATCCCTTAAAGCACCTCTTTCCCTTCCCAACTTTCGACAATCAGCAATGGATGGCTATGCCGTATCTCTTCACAAAGACTTGAGCTATCGAGTGGTGGGTGAGGTTCAAACCGGAGATCCTTCTAATATAGAATTAAAAGTCGGGGAATGTGTTCGTATTTATACGGGTGCTGCTGTACCCGACTCTGCCAACGCAGTTGTAATTCAAGAAAAAGTAAAACGCATAGATCATAACATTTTATTAGAAACCACACCCAAAGCAGGTCAAAACATTCGTGCCATTGGCAGTCAGGTAAAAGCAGGGAGTCTATGTCTGGACAAAGGGCAGTTGCTCAATCCCGCCGGATTGGGTTTTATCCAAAGTTTGGGAATCGAATCCGTTGAAGTGATCAGACAGCCTAAAGTTTCCATAATTGTTACTGGAAATGAATTGACTCCACCTGGCTCTCCATTGGAGCCTGGAAAAATTTACGAAAGCAATAGTACTTTGCTCAAGTCCGCGTTGCAACAAAAGGGTATCACTCCTCAACTGGTTACCCAAACCAAGGATACACTAGAAGGCACACAAGCGATTATTGAAAAGGCAGAACAAGAATCGGATGTGGTATTAATTTCAGGTGGGATTTCAGTTGGAGATTATGATTTTGTAGGAAAAGCACTCGAGAATAAAAATGTAAAAACGATTTTCTATAGAGTAAAACAACGCCCGGGAAAACCCTTACTCTTTGGTCAAAAAGACACTACTTTCTTTTTTGCTTTACCCGGCAACCCCGCTTCAACCTTGAGTTGTTTTTATATTTACGTTAGCCCTTTATTGGACCGTTTGATGGGACTAGAAACGACAGGCTTAAATAGAATGAAACTTCCCATTGCCCATTCGTACCGATCCGATGAACCACGTGCCTTATTTTTAAAGGCCCGGGTTCAAAACGAAAAAGTTCAGATTCTTGATTCCCAAAGTTCGTCTATGTTGATCAGTTTCGCAAAAGCCAATGCGCTGGTCTATATTCCTGAAAATGGATTGGATTTAAAAGCACTTGATCCGGTTGAAATCCTTTTATTACCCAATGGGTTAATTCATTAAGTTCTATGGATTACGAAACATCCTATTGGCTTTTTATTTTGATACTCCCTTTGGTGTCTTTTTTATACTCCAGTGTAGGCCATGGCGGAGCCAGTGGTTACTTAGCACTTATGGCTTTGTTTTCATTTCCCCATATCATGATGAAACAAACGGCATTGCTTTTAAATTTATTCGTTGCAGGTATTTCGTTTTTTCAATATTATAAAGGAGGATATTTTAATTTTAAGTTGTTTTTCTACTTTGCTTTGGGATCCGTACCGTCTGCATTTATTGGGGGTTTTTGGACAATTGATCCTGATTTATACAAAAAAATACTTGGTTTTTTATTGTTTTTTGCAATTGCTAGAATCGTCTTTACTCAAAAAAATAAGCTCCAAAAAACTAACGTACCTTCCCCAATTATAGCGATTGGTATTGGAGTGATTATTGGTTTTTTCTCCGGATTGATCGGTATCGGTGGAGGAATCATTTTGACTCCAATTTTATTACTTATGCACTGGTGTACGATGAAACAAGCCGCCGCTGTATCGGCTCTTTTTATTTGGGTGAATTCGGCCTCCGGTCTGATTGGGCAGTTCAGCAGCGGAGTACATCTAAAGTCTTCCGTTTTTCTAATGTTGGCATTTGCCTTATTAGGAGGAAGCTTCGGTGCATTTTACGGGAGCAAAAAATGGAAAAATAAGCAATTGGAATATTTTTTAGCTTTGGTCTTAACAACGGCAAGTATTAAATTAATCGTATTTTAAATGAAAATTAAGATTTCCATGCGTAAATACCGAGTCAGAAGGTCTCAGATTTTCTGATAAAAATCCCTTAACTAAAAAATTACCATTAGATGAAAATCAAAGTTCATTATTACGGGCAGCTTACTGAAATTACTCAAAAATCTGAAGAAATTGTAGACATAAACGCAAGCACCGTTGAAGATTTTAAAAAGGAATTGATTCAACTTCATCCGGAATTAAAAAATCGGACTTTTCAAGTGGCACAAAACAATACAATTCAAGGAGAAAAGGATCCATTGACAGCACTGACAATTGACTTACTCCCTCCTTTTTCAGGTGGTTAATATGGAAGAACGATATCTACGACATATTCAACTAGAAAACATTGGAAAAGAAGGGCAAGAAAAAATATCTAGGGCAAAAGTTCTTGTTGTTGGAGCAGGAGGTTTGGGCTGTCCGGCACTTCAATATCTTTGTGCTGCAGGGGTTGGTACCCTGGGGATTATGGATCACGATACGGTTGAACGATCTAATTTACAGCGTCAGATACTCTTTACAGAATCCGATATAGGGCACAACAAAGCCGAAGTTGCTCAAAGACATTTAAGAAAAATTAATTCCCAGATTTCTATCCATGCCCACTCCCTGGCATTGACTTCTAAAAATGCAATGGAAATAATAGGTGACTACGATCTTGTGATTGATGGAACCGATCGTCTCTCAACTCGTTACCTGATCAGTGATACTTGTTTGTTGTTGAATAAGGTTATGGTATATGGTGCCCTATTTAAATTTGAAGGTCAAGTCTCTGTTTTTAATTATCGGAAGGGTCCCAGTTACCGATGTTTATTTCCCAAACCCCCAGAAGAAGGAGAAATTCCCAACTGTAGTGAAACAGGAATATTGGGAGTCTTACCCGGAACGATAGGCGTTTTACAAGCTACAGAAACCCTGAAAGTAATTTTAAATTTGGGAGAGATTCTAAGTGGAAAATTACTTTGCATGAATTTGCTAACCCACCAACAAACACAGTTCCATTTCAAACGTAAAGAGCAGGAAATCAAAAAAGTGATTCAAAATAAAATTCCACTTTCCTCGAGTATTGAAAATTGTTTTACAGATTTTCAAGTATCTTTAAACCAAATAGAAAAAGACGAGGAAATTATGTGGGTTGATATACGTGAGGAAAACGAACTCCCAAAAATTAGATTTAAACATTTGACCCCAATTCCAATGTCCCAATCCCATTTACTCCACACGATCAAGGGAGGAAATAAGAAAATTGTTCTCTTTTGCCAAACGGGTCTAAGGAGTCAAATCGCTGTTCAAAAATTAAGAGCATCCGGTAGTCAAAATTGTTTTAGCTTAGAAGAAGGTGCAGAGGTTTTGAATCAGTGGCAACAAAATCAATGGAAGCAATGAAAAAAAAAGGCATTAAAAATATATTTACCCAAGGGGCAATCACTCCGGCATTTATCGCACAATCCATCTCCAATCATCAATCCAAAACTCAGATCGGAGCCCATGATTTATTTCTAGGCCAAGTTCGTGCCGATGAAATCGATGGGAAAAAAGTTCAGGCAATTGAATACACCGCACAAGAAGACATGGCGAATCAAATTGGTCATGAAATAAGAGAGGCCACTTTTGGAAAATTCGAACTTTCCTGTATGCACATTCATCATAGCATTGGAACTGTAAAAGCCGGAGAAATTTGTTTTTTTGTATTTGTTTCAGGGGCACATCGAGAAGTTGTTTTTGAAGCACTGCCTTATTTGGTCAATGAAATAAAAACCAAGCTTCCCGTTTTTGGAAAAGAAGTTTTTGAGGACAGCAGTTATCAATGGAAAGTAAATCAATAGATAATGGTGGACATTACACTCAAAAAAAACACGCTTAGGAAAGCCACTGCTCAAGCAATTGTTCGAGTTAGTTCAAAAGATACCATAGTCGCAATCAAAAACGGAACCGTACCCAAAGGAGATGTTTTTGAAATGAGCCGAGCGGCTGGATTATTAGGAGTAAAAAAAACAGCTGAAATTTTACCTGACTGTCATCCTCTACCCATTGAATTTACCGGTTTTGAATTTGAAATTAACGATCGGGAAATTACCATTCGATGTACTATAAAAACCATTTATAAAACAGGAGTCGAAGTAGAAGCCATGCACGGAGCAAGTATTGTAGCTCTCAATATGTACGATATGCTTAAACCCATCGATAATGGAGTAGAAATCCATGCAATTAAACTCCTTTCCAAAAAAGGGGGAAAATCCGATGTCTATGACGTTCAAAGCCATCTCACTGCAGCTGTGATTGTTTGCTCAGACTCAATCTCTGCAGGGCAAAAAAAAGATGCTGCAGGAAAAGCTATAATAGACGTTCTCAAAAAATGGAAGGTAGAAACCTCCCATTACCAAGTCATTCCCGATGAAATATCCATCATTCAACAAACACTTGAAAAACAGAAAACTTCCGGAAACTCTTTGATTATTTTCACCGGCGGAACGGGTCTGTCTCCCAGAGATCAAACCCCTGAAGCCATTCGACCCTTATTGGATAAAACGATCCCGGGTATGGAAGAAACCATTCGCAGTTTTGGTCAAAACAGAACACCCTATGCTATGCTTTCAAGGAGTGTAGTGGGAATGATCGAAAATCGACTCGTTTTGGCGCTCCCCGGATCTACCAAAGGAGCCGTTGAGTCCATGCATGCTCTTTTTCCTGCCGCCCTTCATTTGTTTGATATAGTTAAAGGAGCGCAACACCATTCATGAAAAAAAGTACTCCCATATTAACCGATTCCTTCGGCAGGCAACATACCTACTTACGAATCTCCTTAACCGAACGCTGTAATTTGAGGTGCTCGTATTGTATGCCTCTAGAGGGCGTTCAACTGAGTCCATCAAAACATTTGATGAATGCAGAAGAAATTTTTAGCCTCGCCCAATTATTTGTAAAAAAGGGTGTTACAAAAATTCGGCTGACTGGTGGTGAACCACTCGTTAGAAAAGATTTTCCTCAAATACTAAGCAAACTCTCTATGCTACCCGTTGAACTCACTATGACAAGTAATGCGGTTTCCATTGACAGATACCTCTCTCTGTTAAAAGAATCCAAAGTAAAAACGGTCAATATCAGTTTAGATACGTTAAATCCAAAACGCTTTAAAGAGATTACCTATCGAGATTACTTTGACAGAGTGTATCAAAATATACTTGGATTGATCAAAGCAGACTTTAAGGTGAAAATCAATGCCGTTTTAATAAAAGGTGTTAATGAAGATGAAATTATAGATTTTATTGAGTTCACTAAAAAGAACCCGGTTTCCTTTCGGTTTATAGAATTTATGCCTTTTGATGGAAATCAATGGCAAAGAGAAAAAACCGTATCTTATCAAGAAATTATGGAAATTGTGCACCAAAATTATGACAATCAATCCATTATTCGATTGGAAGACGCTCCCAACGATACTTCGAAAAATTACAAAATTAAAAAATACAAGGGTACATTTGGAATCATAAGCTCTGTTACCAATCCTTTTTGTGATCGTTGCAATCGGCTCCGTCTCACAGCAAATGGTCACCTTAAAAACTGCTTGTTTTCAAGTGAAGAAAGCGATCTATTAAGTGCATTAAGGAATAACCAAGACCTTGAACCCATAATTGGAAGAGCGGTTTTGGGCAAGTTTGCTGTTCGATCCGGAATGGAATCTCCTGCTGCATTTGAAGATGTAAAAGCACATCAAAAAAACAGAAGTATGATTACCATCGGTGGCTAAATTTTTGAGACAGATTTTGATACATCTGGGGAGTATCAATATCCACCAGTAAGTCAGCACCTTGAATCAAGGTTAAACAGTCTTTGTGTTTATGGATCAGCTTTTTAGCTCCTTCCTCTCCTTTGAGCAAGAGTAATTCTTCCAAATAGAAAGCATCGAATAGAACTGGCACACCTACCCACCCTTTATCCGATT